>PLXD01000402.1 GCA_003151295.1 Chitinophagaceae bacterium
CTGGGCCATGCGCACCATGGTGTCGTAAATGGATTTATCGCCGTGGGGGTGAAATTTACCCATCACCTCCCCGACTATACGGGCCGATTTTTTGTAAGGCTTGTTGCTGTTATTCCCCAGTTCATTCATCCCGAATAAAACGCGGCGGTGAACAGGTTTCAATCCGTCCCGGACATCAGGGAGCGCCCGCCCTACTATCACCGACATAGAATAGTCGATATAGGCCGTTTTCATCTGCTCCTCAATATTTACGGGTACAATGCGATTGTTATCCTGTGTTTCAAGTGGCGTACTTTTCTCTTCCATACTCAATTTTGGCAACGATTTACATCCAAAGTGGAACTGCTCCGCAGGGCTGTATTTTTTAAAAAGCCCTATGATGCTTCTGGATACCGCCCTTTTGGGGAGGATTGCAAATCTACCCTATTTGAGTTTGAAAACCTGATCAAATATGTCTTTTTTTGGAGGATAATTTTCCACTATTGTGGATAGCGGGAAGGCAGCATGACCATTATCCGGGTTCCCTTGCCCTCCATACTTTTCGCCCGGATGGTGCCCTCCATTTTTTCCACGAATTCCTTAACGAGGGAAAGCCCCAATCCTGAACCCGTCTCATGCTGAGTTCCTTTGCGGGAGAACTTTTTCAGGCCGAAGAATAATTGTTCCAGGATAGCAGGAGGCATGCCGATCCCCATGTCTTCCACGGCTATTTCTATCATTTGCCCGGAGGCTGCCGCAGTAACACTGATATTGCCTGTTTTTGTAAATTTAACGGAGTTATTCACCAGGTTGCGAAGGATAAAACGGGTACTGTTCTCATCGGCATGCAGTTGTTCTGCTGGATCGATCCCATTGTGCAATACCAGCCCTTTTAAGCGCGCCTGCGCCCCTGCTTCTTCCAATACTTCCTGAACGATCTTATGCAGGGATTGATCCTTTTCTGTTCGTATTTCGGTCATTAATTGCAATTGCCCCCAGTCAACCAGGTTATCGAGCAGGCCCAGGGTGGCATTCAACTGATTGCCGGCCATCTCAAGGAACAGGCCCGGTTGGGAAAGCTTATCCGGGATCAGTTGCAGCAGGCTCTTGAGTGAATGCAGGGGACTTCTGATATCATGCGCCATGATGGAGATCATTTTTTTCTGCATGGAGAGGATCCGTTCCAGTTCTGTGCGCTGGGTCCTTTCCAGGAAAGAGACCTTTTTCAATTCCAGGTTTTTTTTATGCAGCTCTAAGAGCTTGACCACCTGCTTGCCCAGCACGATCAGGACTTCCTGCTGGCCGGCATCCAGCACCCGGGGTATCCGGTCGGTCACGCAAAGGGAACCCAGGCGACCTCCCCTGGGAGACAAGAGCGGCACACCGGCATAGAAACGTATACCGGGAGCACCGGTAACCAATGGATTGTCCTGGAAGCGCTCATCTTTCGTGGCATCGGGTACGATGAAAATAGCGCCGTTCAGCATGGCATGGCCGCAAAAAGAGGTATCCCGGCTGCCTTCGGGGCTGTCAAGCCCCAGCCTGGCCTTGAACCATTGGCGGGCGCTATCAATAAAGGTTATCGATGAAATGGGAACATTACAGACCTTGGAAGCCAGCTTTACGATCTCGTTAAAATCCTCTTCTTCCGGCGTATCCAATATCTCATATTCGTACAGACATTGCAAACGCAAGGATTCATCACAGGGGATCGGAGCTTTGAGCATTTAATAGGATTCAAGTAAGGTTAACAAACAAAGATATTCCGCACATTGTTAACGGATCGGCAAAACAATTTAGTATAAGGATTTATGATCTTTAAGTATTTGTACTTAGTCGTGCCTGGCACGCAGGCTCTTCGCATGTGCCTGCCCTTTATCCGGTTTCTATTCCAGGTAGGCGCCTTTGACCTTTTCCCCCTCCACCTCGACATAAATATGCTCCTGGAGGGTAGTCGCCAGGGAGAGGCCTACATAATCCGGTTCTACAGGAAATGCTTTGTGCGTACGCTCCACGAGTACCAGCACTTCTATTTTCCGGGGATGGAAATTAAGGAAAGGTTTCATGGAATAGAGCAGGGTTTTCCCGCTGCTTGCCACATCATCGATGACAATGATCACTTTGTCGTCGAAGGGCAGCGGCCGGCTCAGGCTTACCTCTTCCGGGTATGTTTTATCGAGCGTGATCATTATCAATTCTGTCTGAACGGCTGCGATCTCGTGCAATAGCCGCTGGATATTCCGGGCGATCACGCTTCCGCTTTCGCGGATACCGGCCAGGATCAATTGCTGCTCTTCATGGTTGTTTTCGAGGATCTCATAAGCCATCCGACGTAATTTCTTTTCCGCCACCTGTTCGGTCAGAATATAATTCTTCATTGCATTTACTTATTATCGTTATACCTGCATTTCGTTATATCGGTCCTGCAAACCTACGTGAAAAAGTCGGGAAGAAAGTCGGGAAGAAAGCCGGAAGGAGGCTTCCTGTAGGCGCCCGTTGGTACAGGATTGTTTATCAGTAATATATGCCTGAAGGGATATATTATGCGGTTGCGGCTATATAGCGCTTTATCCCTTATCTTAGTCAAACCAATCTCATGAATCATGCCCATTGTCCAACAAATCCTGTTTATCATCGTAGCCGGTATCGCGGTCTGGCTGTTCAGCAGGAAAATAAAAATGATACGCCGCAATATCCTGTTAGGCAGGCCGGAGGACTA
>PLXD01000376.1 GCA_003151295.1 Chitinophagaceae bacterium
AAATATTTGAAAGAGGCATATAATTACACTATTTTAGAACGTCGAATTTTAATCGAACTTACGAAGGAATCCGAAATTAAAAGAATCTGAAATTAAGGGACGGACTCATGGGAAAAATTGCCGGATCTTTTCTTCGCTGAGTTTTCTTTCCCCCTTTGTCCAGAAAGAATTCGGCGGCGGGAACTCATTGATATTATAGCCGCCCTGCCCTTCGAAGTCAAAGAGGGCATGACAATATCCATCGATGACGAGCGCGCATTTCAGCCAATCCCTGGACCACACGATCATTAGTTTTGAGGACTTTTTATTCTCATTCGTCTTTTTCTCTTTTGTGTCCTTTTTATCCTTTGCGCCTTTCTTCTCTGCCGGTTCCGGCTCCTCGTCTGCCTCATAGATATGCAAGGCATCCAGTATCCGCTGGTCGCCGCCCGAAGGATCTTTTTCGACCGCATAAAAATAGGCGGTCACCCCGTCGTCTTCGAAGGCCACCCCATACCTGTTCTCCGGGGAAAAACTCTCGATAAAATTGTCTTCTCCACGGATCAGACTTAGCTCCTTCATCAGGTAACCGTTCATTATACAAACTGCTTTAGATGATCTTTATATTATTGTGTACCGGTCTATTTAAGCTGTTTTAACCAGTCTGCGATGCCCAGGTAAATTTTTTGAGCCACCGCCTTATGGAATTTTGGGTTAAGGATCCTCTTCTCATCCGAAGGATTACTCAGGAAGGCGACTTCCACCAGGGCGTTCGGATAATCGGTCGGACCGCTCAACGCGAAATTGAAATTGCCGACATTGCCATATTCTTTCAGGCCCAGGGTAAGCATCTGGTTTAATATCGTCATGCTCAGCGGCCTGAAACCGATATACCGGTAATAAGTACTCGTGCCCTGAACGGTATCTGTGGCGGCTGAATTCAGGTGAATGCTCACCAATAGGTCGGGATTATATTCCTTCAGCATTTCTATCCTTTCCGGCATGCTCAGGGATGTATCTTTTGTCCGCGTCATAAAGACCTGCCTGACGCCCGCTCTCTTCAGCGTCTTCTGCAGCTCTTTAGCGATCAGCAGCGTATATTCCTTTTCCAGGGCCTTGCTGGTAAGCCCGCTGGCGCCGCTATTGTCTCCGCCGTGGCCTGCATCGATGGCGATCCGCAAATGATGTATATCCATGACCGCGGGCTGCCTTTTGACCCGTATCACCAATCTCTTGCCCGCGCTATCATAGGTCAGGCCATACCCCCAGTGCTGGGGATGCCGGAGCTCGATATAAAAACGCAGGACATCGTCCTCTACCTGCTCATACCAGGTATTCCTGATCTCTTTGGCCGACTTCAGCTGGGTGATCCAATTGGTATTGCTGGTCACTCCGAAAATATCGATGGCGATCCGGGAAGGATCTATCAATTGAAAAGTNNCAGTAGCCGCTCAGGTGTGTGTTGTGTGCGGGAATATGTGCAGGCTGTTTCTGTTGCAACACGACGCTGCTCTTGGCAATATACCCGGAATGATATTTCGAAAGCTGGATCTTGTAATCCGTATTAAAGCTATCTACGATCTTCACCAGTATATTGGAGTCCAGGTAATTCATTTTTGCTCCCCCAAGGCGGTCGTCGCCGATCCCGTATTCGATGAAAGGGAGTTTACCGGTCGTCCGCGCAAACCACACGCTGTCCTGGGAAAAAGCAAGGGAAGACTCAAGGACAAGCAGGAATAACAAGGCCACTTTACCCATGTCTGAATTTTGTTAAAGATAACGATTGTTCCCGCAGCCCTTCCGGGAAAATCATAAAGCCTCGCCGAAAAAATACAAAGCCACCCCGGAAAGATCCGGAATGGCTTTTTTCTCATGTGTGACTCAGTAGAAATTTATAAGGGGTATTTATTATCGGCTACCAGTTTGGCTGCGATCCTTCTTCTCGCATTCTTGCTATTGAAAGAATCCACTTTGGTAAAACGTTTTAGACCCAGCAGCATCATTCGTTGTTCGTCGCCGCCGGCGAAGGCATTGAGGGCATCCTTACCGGATTTATTAATATGGTCGGCCGCGTCATACAAATAGGTGTGCATGATATCCAGCTCAAAGGCACAGGCGGCTTCTCCGCGCTGATCCACCAGTTTCTGCACACGCAATAAGGCGCTTTCGGCAGCGAAGGTCTCAATGGCCATATCCGCTATATTCATCAGGATCTCCTGCTCGTCTTCAACCTTGGCCATCAGCTTCTGCACGGCTCCGCCGGCAATCATCAGGATGGCTTTTTTAAAATTCCGGATCGTTTTCCGCTCCTTTGCAAAAGGGGTATCGTCGTCATTACTGAACTCGGGGATACTGATCAGCTCTTTAGAGATGGACATGGCCGGACCCATCAGGTCGAGTCTTCCTTTCATAGCCCTTTTCAATACCATATCCACCGTCAGGAGACGGTTAATCTCGTTGGTCCCTTCATAAATACGGTTGATCCGGCTGTCGCGGTAGGCTTTCGAAATGATGTATTCATCGCTATAGCCATTGCCGCCATGTACCTGCACGCCTTCATCCACGACAAAGTCCAGGGCCTCGCTGCCGAAAACCTTCAGAATGGCGCACTCGATTGCAAACTCCTCGGCCGCTCCCAATAAGGATTCGTTAAAGGGCTTGCCTGCCGCTACCAGCTCCGTCTCCTTATCATCTATCCATTTGGCGGTACGGTACAAGGCGCTTTCTGCGACCCATATCTTAATGGCCATTTCCGCCAGCTTGTGCTTGATGGCCCCGAAATTAGCAATAGCCGTCTTGAATTGCTCCCGGGTGACGGCATATTGAATGGTGGTAGTGAGAGCCCTTTTGGCGCCCCCATGGGCAGCCGCACATAATTTCAGCCGGCCTATATTCAGAATATTGAAAGCGATGATATGCCCCTTGCCGATCTCGCCGAGCAGGTTCTCCACAGGCACTTTGCAATCCTGGAAATACAACTGGACCGTGGAAGATCCTTTAATGCCCATCTTATGCTCTTCGGGGCCCTGTGTAAATCCTTCGAAGCCGCGTTCGAGGATAAAGGCGGAGAATTTATCACCGTCGATCTTTGCAAATACCGTATAGACATCCGCAAAGCCCCCATTGGTGATCCAGCATTTCTGACCGTTGAGGATATAATGTTTCCCATCTGCAGAAAGTTTTGCGGTTGTTTTGGCACCCAATGCATCACTGCCGCTGTTTGGCTCCGTGAGACCATAGGAGCCTTTCCATTCCCCGCTGGCCAGCTTGGGAATGTATTTCTTTTTCTGCTCCTGGTTGCCAAAATACAGGATGGGGAGGGTGCCGATACCGGTATGAGCCGATACTCCCACCGAAAAAGAGAAGCCGCCGCCCAATCCTTCATTGACCAGTGTGGCGGTGATAAAGTCCTTACCCAGTCCCCCGAACTCTTCCGGAACGGAAGTACCCAGAAGGCCCAGCTCTCCGGCCTTTTGAATCAGGGAAGGCATCAGTCCGGGCTCCAGCTTATCGATGCGTTCGATCACAGGCAACACTTCCGTGTCGAGGAAACTGGCACACATTTCTTTTACCATCCGCTGCTCTTCATTATAATCTTCTGGAATAAACGTGTCAAAGGGAGAGCTCTCTTTGATCAGCCATTCGCCGCCCTTCAGGGCTTGCTTTTTTTCCGTGGAAGCACTCATAAAAAATATTTTTGCGGTAAGAAAATCATTTATCCAACAGGACTTATATATTCATTAGGATTCGTTGATTCAACAGGGCTTATTTGTTTATTTGAGATTGTCATATACGACCTTCAATACCTCCTTACAAATATCGACCCTGTCGGCAGGTACGCCATCCAGCGCTTCGTTAAGGGTCTCTTCGGCGAGGCCCATAGTCTCCTCCTGCAATTTCTGCGCCTGTCTTGTGAGAAAGATAAGATTGATCCGCCGGTCGTTGTCAGCGGGGATCCTTTTTACCAGTTGCAGCTTTTCCAGGTTGTCTACCAATCGGGTGATACTGGGTTTGTCCCGGAAAGTAGCATTACAGAGTTCCTGCTGGCTTTTCCCATCCTCTTTCCAAAGCTGGTATAACACGCTCCATTGCTCGATGGTCAGGTTGAGGCCGGCGTTGTTGAATTTTTTCTGTAAACGACGCGCAATCGCCGTCGACGCCTTCCCGGTAATAAAACTATAGAGCTCCCCTTTCTTAAATTGGTTGTTTGGCATATAGTTAGTTAAACAACTAATCAAA
>PLXD01000522.1 GCA_003151295.1 Chitinophagaceae bacterium
GGTGTAATTCGGCCCGTCGGTGCTGGTCCCTTTCAGAGTGCCCACATGGCTATGACTGCTGATCAGGGCGGGCATAACGGTCTTCCCTGTAAGGTCTATCACCCTCGCATGAGAGGATGGGATGGCTTTCTGAATGGCGGCGATGGTGTCTGCCTGGATCAGTATATCCGTATTGGTCCTGGGGGAACCGCCATTGCCGTCGATCAGGGTCACATGTTTCAGTAGGATAGCCTGGGCCTGGGCAGTCGTGGCGGCGGCTGCCAAAAACACCAGTAGAAAGAGACCTGCTTTTTTCATAATCTAAGAATTTTAAATGCTTGACCCCACTTGATTCCTTCCGGTTTACTACCGGATACGTCTATTACTGACGAAGTTCCTGAATTCCCGGTTGAAATACTGAACTATTTCCGCCCGCACATTGTTAATGCTTTGAGCCATATCACCATTACCGCCAGGGATATCGGGCTTGACCCGCAGAATCTAAAAATGCAACAAACATGAAAACGCTTCTGGTACCCGTAGATTTTTCTTCTTCATCGAACAATTCCGTACGTTATGCAGCCAAATTATCCCTTGACCCGGGAAATGAGATTGGGCATATCATCTTATTGCATAGTTACTATGTTTCCATCTACGAACAAATCCTTCCCTCCCCCGATCTTGTGCAAGTAGGGGAAAAAGAGGTCCGGGAGAAAAGACAGGAGGTGAAGGATCATCTCGCAGCTTTAAGCCGGGACCTGTTCAGCGGTATCGACCAAAGGATAATCGTTGAGCAGGTATGCAGCAGACTCCCCTTAATAAGGGCTATTCTGAATCAGGTAGAGGAAAAAAAACCCGACCTTTTGATCCTCGGAAGCAATAGTAACGGCGACCCCGCAGAGAGCAATATTGGTGCGCAGGTGATCTGGATCGCAAAGACCAGCGCGGTGCCGGTCCTGGTCGTACCTGCAGAAACGAGTTTCACGGTCCCTAACCGCGTGCTGTTACCCTGCGATTTTAGGACCCTTTCGAATATTGACCTGTTAAAGAGCCTGGCAGACTCGCATTCCTGGATAAAAAAGGATCTATTGGTATTGAATGTGGATCCCGGTCTGAAGCGTGCGCAGCCCGATGAAAAATTCAAGGCAGTCCTGGACAGGTTGAACGCCTGGTTGAAAAATATCCCTCATGAGATCTATTATTCCGATGAGCCGGACATCCTTCGCGGTATCTTGGATTTTGCGGAGGAAAAGCAGGTAGACCTGGTCATTGCGCTTCCAGGAAAACACAGCTTTTTATACTCGCTGACCCATAAAAGCATTACGGAGGCATTATCGGTAAACGCGGAAAAGCCTGTATTGATCCTTAAATGACGATTATTTGATAAATTAGCATACGATCCCGGAGAAAAGATTCTATACGGATGTGTATGCTTATTGGAGAAATTGTTATTAGCATGCTTATTCATGCTTATTTAACTATAAATACATTTATATGACTGGAAAATTGCTAAAACCAACGCTTGGATTAATGATGTTGCTGACTATTATGACGACCGCCGAAGCCCAGTGGGATATTGGCGCTAAAGGAGGGATCAGTATTCCCAACCTTACGGCAGGAGGTTCTCAACAAAACCCTGTTAATACAGGTTATAGCTCCCGTCAGGGGCCTGATTTCGGCCTATTCGGAGAATACCATTTTACAAAATTTTTTTCACTGGAAGTCGGCGCCGAATATTCTTCCCAGGGTGGCAAGAAGAACGGATTTCAGACATTCACGACACCGCCGGAACTGGTGGGGTATTATGAATCGCAAAGTATGACGGCTCCTCCCTATCTCTATGCTAATTATAAAAGCGAAGCCAAACTGAATTACCTGATGATCCCCGTACTCGCAAAAGTAGGCTGGGACCTGGGCCGGCAATCACCTTTCCGTTTCTATGTGGCAGCAGGACCTTTCCTGGGCATACTGCTATCCGCAAAACAAGTGACAAGCGGCAACAGCTTGGTATACCAGGACGCTGCGGGCACCGAGGCTTTACCCACAGGTACCCAATCCTTCGACCAGACTACCGACCTGAAAAGCGAATTGCATACCTTTAATTTTGGGATAGATGGCCATATCGGACTGGCATATGCGTTGGGACTTGATAAGCGCCAGCACCTATTCGTGGAAGCAGGCGGCAACTATGGATTTCTCAATATCCAAAAGGGAACGGCCAATGGCAAAAACAATGCAGGGGCCGCCGTTGCGACCATCGGATATTCTCATGCCCTATGCAGGCACAAAAAGAACTTCTGAGAAAAGTAGGAATAACTCATAGGCATCCCTTGTAGTTCGCTTAGAGAGATGAGTGGAAAAAATTCGCTTCATTTTGCTGTTAAAACAAAAGGGTTGCATTAACTTTGCCGTCCGATTGGGGGTAGGGCTTTCTACCTCTTATCGGAGCAAATTCGTAAAAGCATGAATATCAATGCATAAGATATTCACTTTACTTTTCGCAGCCATTGCCTGATAGTATAATGGTAGTACGACAGATTCTGGATCTGTTTGTCTTGGTTCGAATCCAGGTCGGGCAACAAAGGCCCCTCGCGATAGCGGGGGGTTTTGTTTTTTCCGGTAGTGGGGCGAGGTCACTCGCCTTAGCGAATGGAGAAAACAAAACCGTACCGACGAATGTCGGGACAGGGTCTTTTGAGTAATGCAAAGCGGGTTTGGATCACCGAAGGCGGCCCCAAGGCGCCGCAGGTAATCCAGGTCGGGCAAACAGCATCCCCCTCTTTCTTCCATGAAGACGGCCCCCCGATAACGCAATCACCACATTTATGAAAGACTCAGACTATCCCAGAAGACAGCTCCGCCTACTCCGATTCTTAAATAAGACATTAAGATATCCGGATTGCAGGGTATGTATTTTATTGATAGGACTAACGGCTTGGCTTACACCAACAAGGACTATGTTCTTCGCATAAATCATTAAATAATCAAATAAAGGTCCAACACCAAGCTGTGAGCTTGTTTTTCCCGCAGACGCCAACATATTTCATTTTACAACTTGAGGAAGGGCCGGATAAGGCGTATTATACCCTTTTATCGAATGCCAGATAATCCGGTTGAACGTAGTTTCATCAACTTTGTCATAATCATCCAGGTCTTGTTGTAAAGATTTGAGCGCCCAATACCGCTTTTTGCCCGTTAATGCCTGCAAAGGAGGATTTAACCGATCAAGAGGGATATTATTGGTTTCTGCTTATCGTGATTCTGTTAAACCGGGAGTTCCTGGCGCGCGTCACCCTTTCCATATTCATCGCTCCACCGATCGCCTGGTGGACCATGAGCCGCTGGCTGGATGGCTATGCCTACCGGATCCATCTGAGCCCGCCCCTATTCCTGCTGGCAGGTCTTTGTGGCATCCTGATCGCGCTGCTGACCGTCAGCTTCCAGTCCATCCGGGCCGCGCGTGCAAACCCGGCCGGAGTTTTACGAAACGATTAAAAGGACGATTTCGCGGAGGTCCCGCAAGGCGTTTCAATAATCGAATATGAACAGGAAGCGTATACCATAACGGGGCACCATTGGATGGTTCAGATAAGAGAAGCGCTCTATAGCATCGACCCTCAAAAATTTGAAGATATTGCCGATGGCGAAACCTCCTTCGATATAGGGCTGACTGCCCAGCGCGAAAGTGCTGACCTGGCCGTTGGTTACAGGGAATTTTAATAGCGATGGGTGCTCTGCCGGATTATTTTCAGCCCTTAATCCTCCGTATAATATTTTCCCGGTAATGATTTCCCGCCATTTCAATTTTTTCAGGAAGGGAACTTTATTAAAAATAAAACCGTTGAAGTGGTGTTCGGCATTGATCCCCGCATAGTGGTCGCTGACAAATTCCAGGAAGTTCATCAGGTTATAGGAGTTTGGCTGATAGCCGTAGGTCTGGTTGGCAGGCAGTATTCCAAGCAGCGGAAAGGGCAACTTTCCGCCTATATATGCACCAAACAGGTTCACATCGGTGTATCCGAAGGTAGAAAGATAAAAGCGTTTAAAAATATTCAGATTGATATCCTGGTAGGAATAGTTACCGCCGAACAGACCTTTAATGCCGGCGATATATTGCAGGTTAAAAATAGGGTACCGATTGGGAAAAGGTACGCGATACACTCTTCCCTGGTAAAATTTTTCATGCGGCGCCCATCGGATCTGGGCAGAAAACTGGGAAGTAACGATGCTGCCAACCGTATCGGGAAGATCATCTTTGGTCCGGATATATTGAATGTCGCCTGCAGGCTGCTGCACCCAGTATTTTAATCCAAAGCCATACGAAAGATGATTGGGCAGTTCATGAATATAATCGATCCGGAAGATATCATTGTAAAGCCATTTATCGGCATCGCCTCTTTTGAAAGACGAGAGAAAACCGTTGGCCTGTACAAACTGAAGATTCTGACCCGGTATTTGCAGATCATGCATGAAATTGGCCTTGATATAATGAAGGGGATAGCCATAATCGGACAGCTTATTAAAGGAGTAAGCGAGACCAAGATTATATTTCCATCGTTGGTCGGCAAATCCATATGCTCCATAGCCGTCCAGGTAAATGCGCTTGCTGAATGCCGGCGTGCTCCTGCCGCCGAAACTTAGTCGTAAACCCTCAACAGGATTAAAACTGTAAAAAGTGTTGGCAGGACCTATTTCAAATTTGCCTGCGCTTTTGTAGCCAGCAAGGACGAGGTTGAGCAGGTCTTTGGTCCTGACAAAAGTCCGCAGATGCCGCAGGCTGTCGATATTGGCATATACCCGGGATTCTCCTGCACTCAAAGGCTCGTACCGATGTTCATTCCAGAAGGAATCGGGTTTCGACAAGGTATCGGAAGCATTCTTGCCTGGATCGGCCTGGGAGAAGACATCATCCGCTATAGGCTGGCTGGTCACGAGATGACTATAAGAAACCAATTTACGCCCATGTATCCCCTTTCCTTTAGCCGAAAAGGAAAAGTCTGCGGAGGCATCCGAACTCACTCTATAATAGTGATCGTCCGAGGTCTTCTCAAATTCCTGATGGATATGCAAATTCTTAACGAAGTTGAGATTGATCTTTTTACTGATGGTCATTGATACCTTTTCAACAGCATAGTTTCCATCCAGGGTGATAAATAACACCCCCCTGAACAAAAGATCGTCGGGATTACGCGGAATGAAATTCAAACGGATCAGCTTTTCGCCATTGCTGACGACCGTCTCCCCCAGGGAAAATTCATAAAAGGTCGGTGAAACATTCGATATGGGACTTAAGAACTGGTTGGTGAAAAGCATGATGTTGTTATCATAAATGTCGATATCCGAAAAGAGGGTATTCATATAGTCGCTAACACCCTTCGTATCGACCAGGTCTCCGTAATCCACCCTCTTTTCTGCGGTAACGATCTGTTTCGTTCTTGCCGGCTTTTTTTGCAAATAATTCTCCGACAATTTTTCTTCCATGTAAACGGGATAAAGAAGGGAAGTATCATCCCCTGCCAGTGTATCCGGATGGTTGAACAGAAAGCTATAGGGCCGAAGCATTCGTTTACTGAGCTTTTTAGGATCTAAATTCCACAGACTTATTTCCGCCTTTTCATATTCTTCATAAGTTGCATAGTCAAATGCCTCCGGCCGATTCGATTCTTTATTGGCGATGACCTTCCGGATCAACTCGACTGCTGGATTATTCTTATTGCGGTATTTAGTCGTTCTCTTATTAGTGATCACGACCTCATCGAGTTGTTTGACTTCCGGCATGAGGTCGACGACCAAGCGAAGACTGTCCGGAGAATGCGTCGAAATCCTTTTAGGGGCATACCCGATCATGGATACAACCAAACTGATTTTTCCTGTTCCCACCGGTATTTCAAATCTTCCCAGGGAATCCGTCCTGGCTCCCTCATTGGCCGCCTTGTTATAAATGCTGGCATTTCTCAGCGGCTCGTGGGTAGTCGCGTTATTAACCGTGCCGGACAAAACATGGGCCTGTCCCAGGACCTTGACGGAACAAAAAAGAATAAACAGTAAAGAGAGAATTTTCGCCGGGAAATACTTCATATTATTCATTTCCCATTACGAAGTAATTATCATATGGTTGTTTTTACCATCCTTTTTTTCCGGAACCGTCAGGCTAACTACCGGTCAGTAGTAATAACCTTACAGGCAGCCGGTCATGACGGCAAGGACCGAAGTTGATAAATTTAGCGGTAAAAATCTGCGTGAATTCCTGATTGTTGAGGAGAAATCTGAAGAAATAACAAATTATTGGCATGGCATTAAAATACCATTAATATAATACGCTACCGGCTATTATTCATGCAAATTGGTTACGCACTTACTCCCCATGTCTTGAAAAAATAATACCTAGGGATAAAAGACCTAAATAAGGCAATACTAAAATGCTGATAGAAATAATCAAATGCCGCTTCCTTTTCGGATTCCGATTCGATAATTCTTCATATTTACCGAAAATTTTCAGGTCCCGCTCCTTCATGATAAAAATGTAGCCGAAGAGAACCGCCGTTAGCATATATATTGAAGTTTATTAACACGTTTTGCCGTAGTTGTAATTTTTTCTTTCCCACTGCCTCTTACATCGACTGGTGTAATAACGATGTTCGACGCATTCAGCGTAGAAGCAATGTCCACTTCCTTTTCAAGCCCCTGCTTAACCACAGTGGTAGCCGAAAGATTCGAGTCCAGTACTTCCTTCTCCTGTGTTAATACTACTTTATCCTGGCTTAAGGATTGGTTATCATTTGTGAGGCGGGCAACATCCTGCTCCATATTGCTGATCTTGTCATTCAACTGATCAATCAATCCTTTTGCTTTTGTCAATTCGGCGGCAGTAGCATTCTTCTTATTAAGGATGTTACGGATCTCTGCTTTCCTCTTAGAGATTTCGATATTTCTTTCAGCTAATTTACTTTTCATTTCAGTGCTGATACCTGTCATCGAATCCAGGCGCGACAATGATTCATCAAAGCTTTTTCGAATGTCGCTTTTTTCATCGCCTATTTTAGCAATCTGGGTTTGATTTTGGGTAACTTCATAAATTTTGCCTTGATAGACCACTAATTTAGTTACTCCACCTGAAAAGGTCTAACCAGGGTCTAACTTTTTCTACTTTTTAAGACATTTCCCGTTTTCCTACTACTTTACAGAATACACTACAGTAAAGGCTTACATTGGAATCGAAGAGAATCTGAGGTAAAGATAAGGAAGTTATTTGTTGTCCAGGTCGGGCAACACAGGGAGACCGTCCCTAAGTCGTTGAGATGGTCTCCCTATTTTTATTTCATAGTTCGATTCGTGTTCAATCAATGTCTATCTCCATCTCCATGCCTGTCATCATCCCTATGATGTCTCCATTCTTCGTCGGCTTCATGTTGATCGTGCCAATGGTCCCTGTAACGATCCTCATGGCTGTCACGAATGAATTCCTGACCATGCGGATCTCCCTTGAAATGATCATAGCCAGTCCTGTGTTCTTCAAAATGAAGGTAAGGCTGGGGTTCATTCATGACTACTTTATGAGAATGGAAAAGATCATAACCCCGATACCTGAGAGGTAATTCATTGGAAAAGACCCAATGTCCCCTGTTCATGTAAATAAATTGGTGCGCCGGAACGTAATAATAACACTGAATATCCGGAAGGTAATAGTATTCTACATGTTCATATCCCGTCGGACCCCATGATGGTTGCGCACCAATATTAACAGACAAACTGATTTGTGCGGTTGACGTGTTCCAAAAAGCAGAAGCCAATAAAATGAATCCCGCGACCAGAATTTTTTTATACATAATGTGATTTAAGTTAAGTAAAGGTAGTAGGCAAAGTAAATGCCAAAAAACAATTAAAGGTGATATATTCTCACACTTTGATAGCGACTTCAAAAAGGTATTTCTGTCGCTATCCGTAAAATGAGCCTAAGTATATGAAAATCAATATATTGATCCCAAGAGGTTTTTAAAATCATTAAAAACCAGCGGTTCGACATTCGTCCAGATGGGTCAACAAAGGCCGCTCAAGATAGCGGAGGCAGAGGTGTCTTTTTTCGGTAGCAGCGGGTCCAGAGAACCCCGAGTCGCGGCATCGGGGCAGGCCGCATTGGTTGCTCCCGGGCTGGAGACGCCGGGGGCCGCTGTGTTTTAATCTGTGATTTGGTATACGCGGACATAATCTATATAATACCGCAAGGGAAACGTCTTTTCATCAACGGGCCCCGCCCAGGAACCGGTATGACCCACGGCCAGGTTCAGCAACAGGTAAAACTTCTTTTGATACGGATTACCCGGGCCATTCTGCGATTTCCTGGTGTCAAATACAAAGTATTTAAGGCTATCGTAATAAAATTCCATCCTATCAGGATACCATTGCAATGCATATACATGAAAACCATCTGCCGGAGAGCCTACTTCCGGCGCCTCCCCCTGATGACTGTACTTGCCGGTGGAATCCGCATAATGAACGGTGCCATAGACCCTGGAAGGGTCCCGGCCAAGAAATTCCATAATATCCACTTCACCGCACCCNNTCCGTCCATATTGCCAGCTCTCCTTCCCCATCGTAATAAGACTTGCAGAAGTATATTCCAAGACCTGGGGCTCATTAGATCCAGGCCTGTAGGCGGCATTAGGGAACTGCTCCTTCCTGGCTTCGATCACCAGCATTCCACCGTCAACCCGGCAATTTTCCAACCGGCCCACCGTATAATATTGCGGTTCCTGGTTGCGCACAAATCCTTCTTCATATCCCCATTTGGTCTTATCGGGAAGACCGGTGTAGTTGAATTCATCACTCCATACCAGTTTCCAGTTTTGAGCGGCGGCGGGAAAAACAATCCCAACTCCTATTAATAAGGTCAATATCCACTGTTTAAGGTTCATATATTTTATCGTATCTATAAATGTCAACTCCTCCGATTTTGCTGTTTGCAAATCGCGAACAAAGATCAGCATAAAATCACAGCAACCCATGAAGTCCTCACAGCCCGGCGAATTTCAACCTCTCAGATAGGTTTGGAGTAGTTGGTTTATTTTACCATATTCTATTTCAACCGATCTGTTTGCCATTTATTTAGTCTACTTTTATATGACCAAAGTAAAGCTGGCTCTACTGCGGGAGACTCCCCATTCATATTCACAAAAGCTGGAAAATTAAAAGTATGGGAGGCCAAGAGATTTAATAAAAAAGCCATGGTAAAGTATATTTTTTCCTTCTTCGTTATTCCCATACTCATTTGCCCTCTTATTCTTTCAGCCCAGCTGCCTTCTGGGTATATAGGTCAATACCCACTTGACAATTCAGCGATCGATATCAGTGGTAATAATAATAATGGGTCTTTAACTTCTACTACTGCAACGGCCAACCGCTTCGGTACAAGCAGTCTGGCTACACAATTCATTTCGGGCTCTTCTTACGGAAGCCTGCCACGGATAGTACAGGATAATTTTAGCATCGGTTTTTGGTTTAATACCACCATGACAGCCAACAACTCTACCATGTGGTATGGGGGCAATAGCCTGGTAAATGCAGAAGTTTGCGGTGTCACCAACGATTGGGGAACGGCATTGATTAACGGGGGTAAAGTTTGTATGGGCATTGGCAACCCGGATATAACCGTCTTCTCCACCTCAAACTACAATGACGGGAACTGGCATTTTGTTACAGCCGTCCGCGATGAGACCGGCGGAATTATTATCTTGTATATAGACGGATCACAAGTGGCTACCACTTCCGGCACCAATACTGGTACACTCAATGCCCCGGGCGCTATCGGGTTAGCCAGGGACGCAACATTCTATACCAGTGGTTGTGGCTCAGGGACTGCCCCGAATTATACAGGCAGCCTGGATGATATTATTGTCTATAATCGCGTTTTAAGCAGTGCGGAAGTAACAAGCCTCTACAATTATATGAGCAGTGTCCCGCTCCCCCTGGACTGGCTTTCCTTTACCGGAACAAATTCCGGCAATGGCATCGACCTGAATTGGAGCGTAGGGGATGTCGTTAATAATAATTATTTTGAAGTAGAACATTCAACAGACGCTCAACATTTTTCTTCAGTAGGCCGCCTGCCCAATAACGATGGTATAATAATGGTACCCGGTTCCGCATCCTACTCATTTCTGGACACCAACCCGGCTAACGGAATAAATTATTACCGCATCAGGCAGGTAGATATGGACGGAAATTTTTCGTGGTCAAAAATCATAGCAATTATTTTCCGCAATTCATCGCAGGATTTTAGCTTATTTCCTAACCCCTTTCATAGTAACACGCTATTATTAAATTCCAGTCAGCAATTTATCCGAGAATTAAGGATGGTTGATGTGTCCGGAAAACTCATCCAGGATCAGTATATCAATTCAAACAATAATTCCATAACAGTTGATGCCCTTAAACTGTCACCGGGATATTACCTTTTACAGGTTGAAGGAATGGCGGGAGTTATTGTGATCATCCCCTTTGTAAAGTTATGATCCAAAATCAGGGCCAGGATAATGCCGGCTATTACCGAAGGCAACTGCTTAAGCACCGCAGGTAATCCGGGTCGGACAACATTACTTAGCATGGATGTTCAGGGTCGCACGCGCTTACTGCCCATGTCTGGAAAAAATAACACCAAGGGATAAGAGACCTAAATAAGGCATTACTAATATGCTGATAGAAATAATCAAATGCCGCTTCCTTTTCGGATTCTGATTCGATAACTCTTCATATTTACCAAAAATTTTCAGGTCCCGATCCTTCATGATAAAAATGTAGCCGAAGAGAACCGCAGTAAGCATATAAATGGAAGAAGCGAAAATAGTAGATTCCCCGGGAGAAGAAAACCGGGAACGTTTTACTACATGTAAATAGAGCGACTCCAATAACAGCAGCCATCCCCCTGAACCAAGTGAAAATAAATACATCGCTTGCATACGGGGATTGAAACTTTGCTTGTACTGGCTTGTCCTATAGAAATGGTTATAGATGTTGAAATAGAGATAATCTAAGTGTTTCATTAGGGTTGTTTTCGGGTTAGGGTATTAAGATGACGGATTAGGGTCTTACATTAAACGCTTTTTGGAGAAAAATCGTACAGGCAAAAGTCAGAAAATAACTAACTAATTGATTTACAATTAACTCCCTGTATCAAAATAGTGTAGATTCCTTATTATATGGATGATAAGTAGTAAAAGTATACCTCCCACTCGTGCGGGGTTGGTCTTTTATCAGCCACCGCGGCCATTTCCCATCCCTGATGCCGTCATCCTGCCAGATAGCTCACAGACCGCTCTCAATGACCTTTTTCAATTGACCATATAAGGCATCCCCTTCGGGAGCATGACATGGAAATTTCCGCTTGGGTCGGGGTGGACACACGGAGTTTTTTTTCCAGTAATTCCCATCAAATGGCATGTTCAATTCTATGGAATCACCGTCCGATGGTTTAATAGTCCCTGTAAGGTTTACGGTTTGGCTGAAAGCATGGTTTGTTGCCAGGATAAGCGGCAGGAAGGGGAGGAATGATCTTAGGCGCATCAATTATTTCTTAGGTTATGAATGAGTGTGAAAATCTTGTCTACTTGCATAAGAAAAAGGAGTACATAACTCACCTGGAAGAATAAAAGGATTTGTTCCGGGGAAAACCCCATCAGGCTATGATTGGCGTGAGACAAAAAATAGTTAATACTCAATCCGAACCCCGTACCTAAAAGGAAGAATAAACAGGAAAACCTCGTATCTTTAACGACAATTTTTTTCTGCCGGGTTTGCTTATGTATCCCTAACATGACCTTATCTTCAAAATCCGTAAAAGGCATCCGGAGCATGCTTTTCTTCATAATTTTGGAAAGTCCCTTATCATTTGATCCTTCGTTCAACATGGTAAATTATTAAAATTCCGAGTTTATTATTTCACGCATCGCCGCAAACATATGCTTACGCGCCCTGAATAGGATGACTTTCGTATTCGATTCGGTCCATCCCGTCAGCTCGCAGACTTCTTTTATACTCTCCTCCTGCAAGTAAAAAAGTCTCAAGGCCAGGCTTTCTTTTGGCGCAAGCCTTTCAAGTGCTTTATTAATAAGATAGGCCTGCTCCTCCTCCTTCAGCGATAAATGGAACCCTTCGTCCTCGATATCGGTATCGGATTCGTCACCAAACGAAACGATCTCCTTTTTCAATTTTTTCAGTTTCA
>PLXD01000296.1 GCA_003151295.1 Chitinophagaceae bacterium
AGGTTGGATTGAGAAGCTTTTCCCGCGAATACATCCAGTACTTCTTCAATGCAGTTACGCAGATCGAAATCCCTTTGTTCCATCTCCATCTTTCCCGAGTCGATCTTGGAAAAGTCCAGGATATCGTTTATGACATTGAGCAACCCCTCCCCGCAATGAAGAATGGTATCGGTATATTCCTGCTGCTGGATAGTCAGGGGAGTCTCGGCTAAGAGAGAAGTC
The DNA here is from genome assembly GCA_003151295.1 of Chitinophagaceae bacterium. GTDB lineage: Bacteria > Bacteroidota > Bacteroidia > Chitinophagales > Chitinophagaceae > Puia. The sequence continues at coordinate 223 of PLXD01000296.1, forward strand.
ATCCCGATCACGCCGTTCAACGGAGTTCGGATCTCATGACTCATGGTGGCCAGGAATATGCTTTTGGCCCGGTTCGCCTCTTCGGCTTCCTGCCTGGCCTTTCTTTCTTCCCCGGTCAGGCTTGTAAGCCGTTCCGTCCGTTTCTTCACTTGTCTCTGCAACTCCCTGTTTCGCACACGGATATTATGCATGCAGATACGGTAGAAGCTGATCGTACCTCCTATGATAAATGCGGCGATGCACAGGCGGAACCACCAGGTCATCCAGAACGGGGGGAGGATATGGATCTTTAAAGTCGTTATCCGGGAGGACCAGGAGCCGTCGTTATTCAGACCCTTGACCTTAAAAGTATAGTCGCCGGGATCCAGGTTGGTATAAGTGACGGTATGCCTCGTGCCGGCATTGTTCCAATCCTTATCGAAACCCTCAAGAATATAGGCGTACTTCTTTTTGTCCCGGGAAGTATAATTCAGCGAAGCATAGCCGAAAGTGATGACGGAGTTCTTGTAGGATAATGTAATATCATGCGTCTCCGAGATATCTCTTTTCAATGCGGAAGGGTCACGCAGGTCGCGTGCGATCGGAACATCCTTGTTGAACAACTGGAAATCGGTGATCAGCAGGGGCGGGTCGTAAGGATACCGCTTCATACTATCCGGATAGAATTCATTAAGACCATTGATCCCTCCGAAATATATCTGCCCGGTCTTGCTCAGGCAATAGGCCTGCTCCTTAAATTCATTGGACTGCAGCCCGTCCCCCTCGTTAAAATTTTCAACCGATTTGTCGGCGGGATTAAACCGGGACAAACCCTTGAGCGTACTGATCCATAGATACCCCTTTGCATCTTCCAATATCCCGATGACGGAATTATTAGGAAGACCGTTCTCCGTCGTATAGACGGTGAAAAGGCCGCTGGACCTGTCGAAATAATTCAGGCCTCCTGAAGTCCCGATCCAAAGATTACCCTGTCCGTCCTCCAATATGCTGCTGACCTCATTGCTGCTGATACTGTTCCTCCGGTCATTATGCCTGAAATGAGTAAAGGTTCTTGTCTTTCTATTGAAAAGATTGAGCCCGCCCCCATAAGTACCGACCCATAATTCTCCCCTGCTATCCCCGAAAAGAGCGTAAATATTATTATTCGTGATCCCGCCGGGTTTATCGGGATCATACGCATAATGAATAAAACGCTTATGAACGGGATCATATTCATCCAGGCCGCCTCCAAAGGTGCCGATCCACATATTTTTCTCCCTGTCCTCATAGACGGTCCAATCGAAATTGCTGCAGAGGCTCGATGAGTCCGCCGGATCATGTTTAAAATGGCGCCAGGTTTTTTTCTCCGGATCGAAGATACTCACGCCATCCCCCCAGGTAGCGGCCCAGAGATTGCCCTTGTAATCCTCTTCGATATCCAGCACATAATTACCACCAATGCTATTCCGGTTGCCGGCCTCGTGCTTGTAATGAATGAACTGGCCCGAGGAGCGATCGAAAAGGTTCAGCCCTCCCCCGTCCGTACCGACCCAGAGACGGCGCCTGGCGTCTTCAAAAATGCACAATACATTGTTATCGCTGAGACTGCCCGGCGACCCATTGTGCTTATAATGGGTGAACAGGTTGCGGTCCTTGTTAAAAATGCTGATGCCGCCCGCAAAAGCACCCAACCACATATTTNNCTCGTCATAACGGTAGTTCTCGAAGAGCTCTTTGTCGGGATTAAATATGCTCAATCCTCCATTCTCGGTGCCGATCCAGATATTCCCGTTCTCATCTTGCAGCATCGTATATACCAGATCGGTAGGCAGACCGTTGGGGTTTCGCTCCGAATATCTGAAATGCCGGAACTTGCCCGTAGCGGGATCGAGGAGATCGAGCCCCCCTCCATAAGTGCCGACCCAGAGCCGGTGATGGCTGTCTTCGAGTATGGAATATACATTATCAAAGCTAAGAGAGGCCTTATCTTTCCCGCTGTGCCGGAAGTTCTTAAAAGAATGGTCGGCCGGGTCATAGCAATTCAGCCCGGAGAGGGTGCCGATCCAGATCCGGTGCCGGCTGTCTTCGATCATGGATTTTATAAAATCACGGGGGCCCGATCCTGATTGCCAGGGTATTAATTTGCCGGTAGCCGTATCTAGTTGCCGGATGCCATCCCCATCCGTTCCGACCAATAAGCGCCCGCGGCTATCTTCCAATAAAGTTGTAATCAAATTGCTGGAGAGGGGGGCTCCATTATTGCCCGATAAACCGTAATGAACGAATAATGCCTTATTCCCGTCGAACCTGTCCAATCCCCCTGCCGTACCGATCCATAGATTATGCCTGGAGTCTTCCAGGATCACAGATACACTACTATTGACAAGACTGTTCTTGTCATGGGTGTCATTCTGGTAAACGGTGAATTTATACCCATCGTATTTGTTCAGCCCGTCCCGGGTGCCGATCCACATAAAACCCCGGGAATCCTGTATGATGGCAATGACATTACTATGCGACAATCCCATTCCCGTTCCGACACGATCAAATTTTACGTGCTCTACCTGGGACCATCCGTGAAACCAGATAAACAGAAGGATAATGGAGTAAAAATGCCTGAAAGAAACCATACAGTATATAAATGCTGAATCAAAAATGTTATTGGCTGAGAAGAAATTGCTTCATAGGAATAGGGGTAAATACTTATTGTTAAACGGATGAACTACTAACAGATAACGCCGATTATTGCTTATTATTGCCGGTTATCCGGGGCACTATTACCCATTTACCCGATACCGCCCACTGGCATCAGACCATCACCAGATAGTAGATTATCCTTAGATCGATCACCGGGCAATCCTCAGACAGGCTCCGTTTTCGGTGTCCGGGATCGGAATTCCTTACGGTATTTAGCTAAATTTATCAGCAAAACGCTGAGCAGGATGATGGCCAACCCCAGGATCTGGAAGGAAGACATTTTCTCCCCGGCATCATGGGTAAAGAACATACCCAACAGAACTGCCACGACAGGATTGACATAGGCGTGGGTGCTGACCTGTGTGGCGGATCGAACCTGCAGCAGCCAGATGAAGGCGCTGTAGCCGGCGAGCGATCCCATCGTTACGAGATAGAAAAGGGAGAGCCAGGATGAAGTCGTGACGGAATGCAGGTGAAAACCGGACGCCTCTCCCCTTAGCAGGCTGAAGGGGATGAAGGCGATACCGGCGGCCATCATTTGCCAGCCGGCATTCACTGAATTCGAGGGCCCGGTGGAATTGTATTTTGCATACAGGGAACCTGCCGCCCAGCAGATAGAAGCAATAATAAGAGCGCCGAGGGCTATCAACTCCCATTTACTGTCCGTGGCATGTATGGATCGCATCAGTCTTTCAATGAAAAGCAGGATGACGCCTACAAAGCCGATGACTAAGCCGGTAAGGGTCTCCTTGCTATGGAAATTTTCCTTCCACTTACGCTTGTCCAGGATCACGAACCAGAGCGGCCCCGAGGCGAGCAGGATGGCGGCGAGCGAGCTGGCCAGGTATTGTTCCGACCAGATGAGGATACCATTGCCGAGCTAAAGCAGCAACAGCCCGCTGATCACGGCCGGCCGGATATCCTTCCACACAAACAGCCTTTCACCCCTGAGGAAGCACCATAATAGCAATAGGAAACCCGCGATCATATAACGGAGGGAACCAAGCAGCATCGGTGGAAAATCCCGGATGGCCACACGAATGAAAAAATAAGTAGAGCCCCACACGATATAAAGGATCGCAAAGGCCACTACAACCATTATCGTAGAAGCGGGCTTATTAGCAGGCAGCGGCTTAGACATATTTTATTTCTGGCGGATCACTAACTTTTGTTCTTCTTTCACGGTCTCCAGCACGATCGTGGTTTTTGTGGACAGGATATTAGGAATTTTACTGAAACCATTGGGCATCAGCATCATCAGGGAAGCAGAATCGGCCGTGCGGACCTTTACGAGGTAACAATCTCCACGGCGGCCCAATATTAGGCAAATTTGGACAGATCCGATACTGCGTTATTCTCAGATCATTGATGGTCTTTTCCATGAAAATGTAATTATTTGTGAGCGCGATGGCGATTGTAGATTCTTTTCTTCATTGATTAATGCTATATATGAAAAGGACAGCAGATCAAATGCAATCAATGATATTTTAGAAGCCATTAAAGGGGACAATCCGCGGTTGACAAAATGAGACATAGGATGTTCAAAAATATTGAAATTATTATTATGAGTAATTCGCCAGACAAGTCGATCAGCGTGGAAAGAACCGTCAATGTATGTCAAAATGAGACGAATGAATTGGTGAATTGTATCGCCATTGACGTGCCCATTGAAGAATTAAGAAAAATGGTTCCACCAAAGGAGGGGGAAGATCAGTCCTGATTTTATAAAGTATGCTTATTACTTAGTGTGTAAGGGAACTTATGAACGATAGACTGAAGCATTTTTTGCGCGAGATTAGCCGAGTAGAAAGCATCCCCTCAAAAGAACGGCGGAAAATTGATCAGAAATTCCCGGATCTCCTCCTCCGTAATACCTGGATGGATCGCTTCCAGTTTAACCAGTCCTTCCTCGGCATCATAATAAGCCGCATAGCGGTCATTGGCTACATGCAACTGATGCCGGGTAGTATCCTGTTTCATATTATACTGCTGGCTGAGCCTGTTAATGATAGAAAAGGCCTCAGCCTGGTCCGCTACGGGGATCTTTTTTAGTTCCTTTGCCATTTTTTAGACCGGTTTACCGTATCCGGGAGGTTAATAACACTATGATGATCATTCCCGCATATGCAGGATGATCTTGCCGAGGGCGCATCGGGGTATCTATGCAAATCCCGGACCCGCGGGGTGATGGATCATAATTTTTGTCCCATGCATTTCCCAAAATGGCCGGGAAATCAACTTTTTCTTTAAAAAGGCCACTCGATCCTGGCTGCTGCTTCAAAAATAAAATTTGGGTCAAAAAACGCTATTGAATGTAAGAATGAATCCTTATCCTTGCCATTCAACCTCCCAGCGATGAATACCTTTTCCCAAAGACCCGGTATGGGGGCGATTCCCTACCAGGATACCACGCCGGGAACCACCTTCCGGGTATGGCTGCCCTTTGCGAATGCAGTATGGGTTAGCGGCAGCTTCAACGGATGGGCTACGGATCAGGACCCGCTGTTTTCAGAAAACAATGGCTACTGGTCGGCGGATATCCCCGGTGTCGCAGTCTCGGACCGGTACCGATATGTTATACAAGGGCCCGATATCCCGGGCATTCAATGGAGGACGGATCCCTATTGCAAGAGCGTGGAAAGTGTGCAAGGAAATGGCGCCGTCGTGGAGGATACTTTCGATTGGGGAAACAATCCTTTTTCCATGCCTGCCTGGAACGAACTGGTGATCTACGAATTACATGTGGCATCGTTCTATGAACGAGCGCAGGGCGTGCCAGGTGATTTCACAGACATGATCGATAAACTTGACTATCTCAGCGACCTGGGCGTGAATGCCATCGAGATCATGCCCATCTTCGGATTCCCGGGACCCTATTCTCTGGGATACAACCCGGCGTTGCCTTTTGACATAGAAAGCAATTATGGAACGCCGGACGGCTTTAAGCAATTTATGAAGTCGGCTCACGAAAAAGGGTTCGCCGTCATCCTGGACATCGTGCTGAACCATTTCGGTCCCGATGACTTGGACAGTTCACTGCTTCGCCCGGACGGATGGAGCCAAAACGGCATGGATGGCATTTATTTCTATAACGACTGGCGGGGAAATACCGGTTTTGGACCACGCCCCGACTATGGCAGACCGGAAGTTCGCAGCTTCCTTAAGGACAGCGCCATGATGTGGCTCCAGGAATATCGAGTGGACGGACTCCGGTTCGATTCTACGGTGAATATCCGCAATGCGTATGGCAACAACAATGATCCCGCCCATGATCTGTCGGACGGTTGGAATCTCCTGACCTGGATCAACGGGGACATCGATCAAAACTCCCCATGGAAGATCACCATTGCCGAAGACCTGCAGGACAATGCCTGGATCACGAAAAATACTTCCTCCGGAGGGGCTGGCTTTGATGCGCAATGGAACAGTTATTATTACTGGAGGCTGTATAATGCAATTGTTGCTGTCAATGACGAAGACAGGAATATGTTTGACCTGCACGATGCCGTTACACATTCCTTTGAAGGAGACGCCTTCAGAAGTCTCAGTTTCTTCAACAACCATGACCAATGCGCCCAGATCAACAACAATTACCGGTTGCCTGACCGAATATGGCNNGGCACGCAAACGACACACGCTCGCGGCGGGCATTTTGTTTACCAGCCCGGGCATACCCATGATATTCCAGGGAGATGAGTTTTTAGAATGGGGAAGCTGGGATCCAACCCGGGAATTAGACTGGACGAAAAGGACCCTTTTCACCGGGGTATGGGACCTCTTCCAGTCCCTGATCCGCCTCCGGAGAAATTGGTTCAATAATACAAGTGGCCTTAGCGGACAGTTTGTCAACTTCTTCCATCGCAACAACCTGGATAAAATGATTGCCTACCACCGGTGGGAAAACGGCGGCCCGGGAGATGACGTAGTGATCACCGCCAATTTCGCCAACCGCTCTTACGACAGTTACACCATCGGCTTCCCTCACCCCGGTACCTGGTATGTACGGTTAAATAGTGACTGGAATGGCTATTCACCGGATTTCGGCAACCAGGCCGGTTATGATACCACCGCCGGTAACCCTTTCGGTGAGGCTGGACGAGATGGGCTTCCCTGCCAGGGGAATATCGGCATCGGGCCGTATAGCGTGTTGATCCTTTCGCAATAGGGGAACGATCTATACGGAGGAGCGAGTTCAATCTGAGCATATGCTTCCTTCAGCAGCCCTCTGCGGGCTCTAAAGCTACAGCCAAGGCGCAAGCTCATTCAGAGCGAAGGCTTTGCGCCGGATTTGCCAGCGCCGCTTTAACGCTATGAAAAGTCACGGTGAGTAATGTAATAAGCAAGACCACAAGCGCTGAAAGTAAAAAAGGCGCAATCGTTAAACCGGTATTGTACGAAAATATCTTTAACCATTTATCCATAAATATATAGGCGACGGGGAATGCGATCAGGCAGGATATGCCAACCAGGAATACAAAATTCCTCGTAATTAACGGCACAATTTGCCCAACCCCTGCACCCATAATTTTCCGGATGCTGATTTCTTTTCGTCTCTGTTCCGTGGTAAATGCGATTAGTCCCAGCAGACCCAGGCAGGTAATGAAAATGGTAAGAATGGAAAAGGTCGTAAATATCTTACCCCTTTTCTGATCGGCAACATACTGGGAATCGAACTCCTGGTCCAGGAAGGTATAGGAAAAAGGAAGATCGGGAAAGGAACGCTTCCATGTTTTTTCGATGCCTGCAATGGCAGCGGGGATATTCTTTACATCCAGCTTGATTTGTATGCCGTTGTTATTGGATCTGTAAAATAAAATCAACGGGGCTATCGGATTATACAATGATTTTTGGTTAAAATCCTTTACGACACCCACCACCTCAAATGCAAAATTTGACGTATCTCCAGGCCTTTTTACTCTTTTGCCGATGGCATTATCCCATCCAAAATATTTCACCATATTTTCATTGACAATGATACTTCTCAATGTATCGGAGCCGGAGAAGTTCCTTCCTTTCTTTATCTGCATGCCCAATACCCTGAAATAGTCTTCATCTATACCGTAATTATCGACTCCTTTATCCACAAAACCGTTTTTTGATTCCACCGAAAAAAGGTTGAAACCTATTCCCTGACCCGGTGTCGCCTGGGCGGTGCTTACTGAAAGGACATGCGGATCATTCCTGACTTCATTTTTGAAAGCCAGGATTTTCCCGCTTATATCATAATTGGCATTGGCAGTTATAGACATGACCTGTTCTTTGTTAAATCCCAGATCTTTATTGCGCAGGTATTTCAACTGTCCATATACGACCCAGGTGCAGATCAGCATGATCATCGAGATCGTAAACTGTACCACCACCAGTACCCGGCGCAGTATTACATTACTTGAACTTTTGGAAAGGCTGCCCTTTAGTACGCTGACGGGATTGAACTTTGAAAGATAAAATGCGGGATAGCTTCCACCAACCAGGCCTACAAACAAAATAATAGCCAGTAATATCCCGAACGTGTCCGGCTCCAGTAATGTCCGGAATGAAATAAATTTACCGGACAGGGAATTGAATGTCGGGAGGAACAAGGCGATGAATATCAGGCTTAACAGCAAGGCAAGAATAGCAGTCAGTGTGGATTCGATCAGGAATTGCGCGACCAATTGCAATTTGGAGGAACCTGTTACCTTCCGGATACCAATTTCTTTTGCTCTTCTGGCAGAACGGGCCGTCGTCAGGTTCATGTAATTGATGCAGGCGATAATCAGCATGAATAATGCCACTGCCGAAAATATATAGATGTAAGAAATGCTTCCGAGTTCTTCCGGTTCGTTAGCCAAATCTGAATGCAAATGAATGTAAGTAAGGGGTTGTACCTCATAGTGTATCTTAATATTGAACTGTGCAAAGATAGGCGCCATGTATTTGTCGTACAAAGGCAAGAGCTTCTTTTCAAATGCTAAGGCATTGCTGACCGGTCGCAATAACACATACGTATAAGAAAAACCGAAGCCTCCCCAGTTACTCATAAAATCTTTAGGCAATGAACTTATAGAAATCAGTGTATTGAAAATAATATGCGAGTTTTTGGGGACATCCTTTACCACCCCTGTTATTTTATAAATCTCTCCTTTATCATTTTGCAGCGTTTTTCCAATAACACTTTTGTTTTTACCAAAGTATTTTTCCGCCACGGATTTCGTCAACATCATGGAATGGGGATCTACCAGGGCCGTATTCGGATCGCCTTCGATAAAAGCATAGGTAAAAACCTTGAACAGGTTACTATCGGCAAAAAATACCTTGTCTTCAAAAAAATGCAATTCACCGTTTTTGTACATCGTCCGGTCATTACCCACTAACCGGACCGATTCCTCTACTTCCGGATAATCCTTTTTAAGCACGGGAGACAACGGAAACTGGGTAATGGCCCATTTCATCGCCGGTTTATCGGGTTCCTGCACATAGGATACTATGCGGTATATTCGATCTGCTTTTTTATTGTACCGGTCATAATTCAATTCATCCTTTATATAAAAAATCAGGAACAGGCCGAACGTAATGCCAATCGTCAGCCCCAGGATATTGAGCAGGCTATACCACTTATCCCTTTTAAAATTGCGGAGGGCGACAAGAAGAAGGTTCTTTATCATATTTGCTGATTTCTGGACAGAAGTGTTCAGGGCCGGTCGATCAAAAGATCAGGGTATTAAGGTAGGACTTGATTTCAAAAAATCACTCGATTGGCTGCTTTATTTATTTCCAAACACCCGGGAAGACTAGCCATTGGCAAAGGATGCCCGCACTGCTCAGAGCATTAACCGGCCATACAGGAAGAAGGCTGCGGCGATCCCAAACATAAACCAGCATAATATCTTAAGAAGCTTGAACCTGTTGGTCCCGGTGGTGTTAACATGCCACCGGCTTGCAGATAAAAAAATTTACCCGCTTACTCCATGAATTTCAGAAATATTACCCATTATTTGGTATAGAAGGATCCAGGCAATACATTAAAATTATTCATACTACTTAGTAGGTATCAGCAGTTCCCGTATGTCTACATCCAGCGCCAGGGCAATTTCCCGGAGCAATTTAAGCGTAGGTTGAAATTCATTGTTGCATATACGCGTGATGCTGTTAGGAGCTATTCCTACCATTTTTGCCAATTCCTTGTGCGTGATGTCTTTTTCAGCCAAGACAGTCTTGATCCTGTTAATTTTCGTCTTTTTTTCCATTCTGCTGCGGTTGAGGGGCAAGCCAATTTACTTTATTTATGTCTAACTAAAACGCAACAGCGAAGATAAGCTTCTAGGAATCAATCGCTTCCAATATTAGAGCAATACGCCACACATATTTTTTGATCAGTATAATGTATCATAGAATGATTTTTACGTATCTGGAGAAAATCATTGTTTTTTTGGTCTAGGCCCGGAGATTAATGCTGACAACTCCCTAAAGGGGCTGGTCTTTTCCCGCACCTTTAGGTTTTTTAGGTTCTGGACAGGGAATTTTCCCGTCCTCTGAAAGTCCATTTCCAAAGAGAGGCTGGCTCCCACCCTTCGCTACCGCCTGCAATATATTTTTAAAACCCAAAATTAAATGTTATTTTGACAGGAATTGCCATCGGAAAATGACACAGGAAAAACTCGTAATAGGGGTGGATTATGGCACGGACTCCGTGCGTACCATCCTGCTAAATGCCGCCAATGGTCAGGAAATAGCCTCGGCCATTTTTTATTACCCGCGTTGGAAGGACGGCCTGTTTTGCGACCCTTCCTCGAACAGGTTCCGGCAGCATCCCCTGGATTATATAGAAGGATTGGAATATACCATAAAAAGCTGCATCTCCCAGGCAGGTTCCGCCGCAGCAGCGAATATCAAAGCCATCTCCATCGACACGACCGGCTCATCCCCGGTGGCCGTCGACCGGTCGGGTACCCCGCTGGGGCTGCTTCCCGGCTTCCGGGATAACCCCAACGCCCTCTTCGTCCTCTGGAAAGACCACACCGCCGTAAAAGAAGCAGCGGCCATCAACGCCCACGCTGCCCGATTCGATATCGACTACCTGCAATTCGTAGGAGGCGTTTACTCCTCGGAATGGTTCTGGGCCAAACTACTCCACATACTCAGGGAGGATCCGTCCGTACGCAATGCCTGCTATTCCTGGGTGGAGCATTGCGATTGGATACCCTTCCTGCTAACAGGTGGAAAACAAGTTTCGGACATGAAAAGAGGTGTCTGCTCGGCAGGGCATAAAGCCTTGTGGGCTGCCGAATTCGGAGGCCTTCCCCCCGATGAATTCTTCTCTTCCCTTGACCCCGTCCTTACGGGCTTTACCAAACGCCTGTTCACTAACACTTATACCGCCGACAAGCCGGCAGGCCGGCTTTCAAAGGAATGGGCCGGACGCCTGGGGCTGACCGAAGACGTAATAATCGGGGTAGGCGCTTTTGACGCGCACATGGGCGCGGTAGGCGGCCAGATCGAAGCCTATCACCTGAGTAAAGTCATGGGTACCTCCACCTGCGATATGCTGGTTGCGCCCATCGGGGAGGTCAGGGGCCGGCTCGTGAAAGGTATCTGCGGGCAGGTACCCGGTTCCGTGATACCCGGCATGATGGGCATGGAAGCCGGCCAATCCGCCTTTGGCGATGCCTATGCCTGGTTTCGCAATCTGCTGTCCTGGCCCCTTCAACAAGTACTCAGCCAATCCGAAGGGAGCCCTGCCGATACGGTCAGAGCCCTGGTGGAAGAAACCATCGACAAGATCCTTCCCGCGCTCAGCAGCCAGGCCGCCGCCCTGCCGTTATCCGAAGAGGGGGAGTGGGCCGTCGACTGGTTCAATGGACGACGCTCGCCCGATGCCAACCAATTACTCAAAGGCGTCATTGCAGGCCTGGGCCTGGGAAGCGATGCCCCCCGGATCTTCCGGGCAATCGTGGAATCCACCTGCTTCGGTGCCAAAGCCATCGTAGACCGCTTCAACCGGGAAGGCATACCGGTAAAAGGACTGATAGGCCTCGGCGGAGTAGCCGGAAAATCCCCTTTCATCATGCAGATGATGGCTGATACCCTGAACATGCCTATCCGCATCCACCGTTCCGAACAAACCTGCGCACGCGGAGCAGCCATGTTCGCAGCTACCGCCGCTGGTATTTATAAAAAAGTTGAAGACGCCATGCAAGCCATGGGACAAGGATTCCACACGGAATTCCGACCCGATGCCGCCCATACCCCGCTCTACGCCGAACGTTATAAACAATACCAGGCGCTCGGGCAATTTATTGAAACCAACACCGCCTCCCAATTTCCAAACCCCAATCCCGGTTATTCCGATCTCAAGGTCTCTTCCAATCGTCTCGATGAACCCCCTTCATCGGTTTATCCCGATCTCAAGGTCTCTTCATTGATCTCGATGGACCAGCGACTGCCGGTCTCCCCCCACTCCCTCTCACCGGAGAGCAAATACCAACAAATCCGGGAAGCTGCCTACGAGGCCAATATGGAATTGCCCCGCCTGAAACTGGTCCTCTTCACCTTCGCTAATGTCAGCGCCGCCGACAGGCAACTAGGCGTCTTCGCGATCAAACCCAGCGGCGTTCCTTACGGGGAATTGTCCCCCGATAAAATGGTCATCGTGGATTTCGAAGGCAGAAAGGTGTCGGGCCGGCTGCGCCCTTCCTCAGATACCCTCACCCATGCCATTCTCTACAAACATTGGGAAAAGATCGGCGGCATCGCCCATACTCATTCCACCTTCGCTACCGCCTGGGCACAGTCGCAAAGAGCGATCCCCATTTATGGCACCACGCATGCCGACCACAATACGATAGATATCCCCTGCGCACCCCCTATGAACGACGATCGGATACAAGGCAATTATGAATACCAGACAGGACTGCAGATCATAGAGGAACTAAAGGCCCGGGGACTGAGCTACGAAGAACTGGAGATGATCCTGGTCGGCAATCATGCCCCCTTCACCTGGGGTGCAACACCGGCCAAAGCAGTTTATAACAGCGCAGTGCTGGAATCCATCGCGCAAATGGCCCACCTGACCGAACAGATCAGGCAGGACTGCCCCCGGCTCAAAGATTCCCTGATCAAAAAACATTTTGACAGAAAACATGGACCCGATTCGTACTACGGCCAACCCTGAGCGACAATCATAAAAAAAGCAATCCCCAATATGACCATCGATCTGAAAAAATCAACCGTCTGGCTTATCACCGGCAGCCAGCATCTATATGGAGAAGAAACACTGAAACAGGTGGCGTCCCATTCACAGACCATTGCCAGGGCGCTAAATGAATCACCCCGGATACCCGTAAACATCATATGCAAACCGACGGTAAAAACCCCCGAAGAGATCTACCGTCTTTGCGTGGAGGCCAATTCGACACCCGATTGCATCGGGATCATCGCGTGGATGCATACCTTCTCCCCCGCAAAAATGTGGATCGGCGGATTGAAAGCCCTGCAAAAACCACTGGTACACCTTCATACCCAATTCAACCGCGATATCCCCTGGAACGAGATCGACATGGATTTCATGAATCTCAACCAGAGCGCCCACGGAGACCGTGAATTCGGCTTCCTCATGAGCCGGATGAGAATGAACAGAAAAGTGATCGTAGGACATTGGCAGGACCCGGAAGTCCAGGACCGGCTCAACGCCTGGGCCCGATCCGCAGCAGGCTGGCATGACTGGCAGAACGCCCGCTTTGTACGCTTCGGAGATAACATGCGCCAGGTAGCCGTGACGGAAGGAGATAAGGTGGAGGCGGAACTGAAATTCGGCTACTCAGTCAACACCCACGGGGTCGGCGACCTCGTCAAAACGATCGGCGAAGTGAGCGAAGCCTCCGTCGATACCCTTACCGAAGAATATGATGACCTGTATACAATGGCCGAAACCCTTCGAAAAGGAAATCCCGAACGCTCTTCCCTGCGGGAAGCCGCCAGGATCGAACTGGGACTTCGGGCCTTCCTGGAGAACGGACACTTCAAAGGCTTTACCGATACCTTTGAAGACCTGCACGGAATGGCCCAATTACCAGGCATCGCCGCCCAGCGGTTGATGAGCAGCGGTTATGGATTTGCGGGAGAAGGCGACTGGAAGACCGCCGCGTTGGTGCGGGCCATGAAGATTATGGGCAGCGGACTGCCGGGAGGCAACTCCTTCATGGAGGACTATACCTACCATTTCGAACCGGATAACTCCCTGGTCCTGGGTGCTCACATGCTTGAAATCTGTGAATCGATCGCCGAAGGAAAACCTTCCTGCGAGATCCACCCGCTGGGCATCGGAGGCAAGGCAGATCCCGTGAGACTGGTATTCAATTCCGCCGCCGGCCCGGCCCTCAACGCCTCCATCGTAGATATGGGTAACCGCTTCCGCCTACTCGTGAACGAAGTGCTGGCCGTTGCCCCGACCCGACCTCTGCCCAGGCTACCTGTCGCACGTGTGTTGTGGAAACCCCTCCCGGATATGAAGACCGGCTGTGCGGCCTGGATACTGGCGGGAGGAGCCCATCATACCTGCTATAGCCAAAACTTAACCGCAGAACACATGCAGGATTTCGCCGATATAGCAGGGGTCGAATGCAACCTGATAGACAGGTCAACAGATTTATACCGATTCCGTAATGAACTTCGGTGGAATGAAGTATATTACCAACTAAATAAATAGCCAGCTTTATAGCCTTAGTCTTTTAATTAACTTGCTGCCCGTAATTAACTGAAAAATAGCGATTGCTTATGAATAGAAATCTTGTCTTCATTGATTATGTAGTCTTCATTGTGTACTTCGTCATTGTCGCCTCCTATGGTTATTGGATCTACCTGAAAAAGAAAAAGACCACCATCGATACAAAAGATTTCTTCCTCGCCGAAGGCTCGCTGACCTGGTGGGCAATAGGCGCTTCCCTCATCGCTTCCAATATCTCCGCAGAACAATTTATCGGTATGAGCGGGGACGGGTTCTTTGCCGGTATCGCCGTGGCTGCCTATGAATGGATCGCCGCACTGGCCCTCGTCATTATCGCGATCTGGCTAATACCGGTATATCTTAAGAATAAGATATATACCATGCCTCAGTTCTTAAAGACACGCTATAATGATACAGTAGCACTGATCATGGCCATATTCTGGCTCTTCCTGTATGTGCTCGTCAATCTCACTTCCATTTTATACCTTGGCGCCAAAGCCATCAATGGCCTTGTAGGCGGTGACTATATGCACACCATCATGATCGGTCTGGCCCTGTTCGCATTGCTCATTACCCTGGGAGGTATGAAGGTGATCGGGTATACGGACGTGATCCAGGTCGCCGTATTGATCATCGGCGGGTTAGCGACCACCTATATGGCCCTGATCGTCGTCAGCGAGAAATTCGGATTCGGCAAAGACGCAATCGCAGGATTCAATGTGCTGCTGAAAGATGCCCCCGACCATTTTCACATGATCTTCAAGAAGCCCACCGCGGCCTCTTCTCAATACGATGTCCAGCGATATGTGATCCTGCCAGGGATCGCCATGTATTTTGCCGGGCAATGGATCGTCAATCTGAACTATTGGGGATGTAACCAATATATCACCCAAAGAGCATTAGGCGCCAACTTGCAAACGGCCCGGACCGGGATCCTTTTTGCCGGCTTCCTCAAACTGATGATGCCTTTTATCGTGATGCTGCCGGGAATTGCCGCCTGGGTATTATATAAAAACGGTTACATGCCCGATATGAAGCAGGTCTCCGCCGACCACTTGTACAAGGTAAAAGACGATGCCTATTCCGCCGTGCTCGCCTTTTTACCCAGTGGGCTGAAAGGCTTATCCATCGCTGCCCTGACAGCCGCCATCGTCGCTTCCCTCGCAGGGAAGGCCAATAGCATCTCCACCATTTNNCTCACCATCGTAGCAGCCATGTTCCTGGGGATCATGCTGACCTGGCACGACCTGCTCGGGATCGGCGGAGAAGGTGGCTTCACCTTTATACAAAAGTATACCGGCTTCATCAGCCCCGGCATCTTTGCCATGTTCATCCTGGGAATGTTCTGGAAAAGGACCACCGGCGCCGCTGCGATCGCAGGCATATTGACCGGCTTCGTCGCTTCAGTGGTCTTCAATAATTATGCGGCCGGATGGTTCGGCCACGAGACCCTTCTCTACTCCGCTTTCGAAGTGATCAAGGAAAATCCCGTCACCCACGTGATGAATCACACCTGGGAGATCCCCTTCCTGATCTGCATGGGCTGGTCATTCTTTTTTACCCTGCTCGTAATGGTCGCCATCAGCCTGAAAGGTCCGAAGATCAATCCAAAAGCATTTGCACTGGATAGATCGATGTTCAAATTACAACCCGCCACACTCACATTAGTCATCGTGACATTACTCATATTATCGGCTTTATATGTACGATTCTGGTAGTAAAATAACCCGTTACCCCGGCCAAAGCCACCTGCTCGTCGCTGTGGACTGTATCATTTTCGGATTTGACGGGACCAATATAAAACTCCTGCTGGTGCAACGCGGATTGAAACCCGAAAAAGGAAAATGGAGCCTGATGGGCGGGTTTCTGCAGGCCAGGGAAAGCCTGGACGATGCAGCCAACCGTGTATTGAGAAAACTAACAGGACTGGAAGGCGTGTACCTGGAACAATTACAGGCTTTCGGAGACCCCTCCCGGGATCCCGTCGAAAGGACGCTCAGTGTCGCCTATTTTGCCCTGATAGATATCCACCAGTATGAGAAACAACTCAGCAATGAATATCACGCGGAATGGTTCCTGCTAAAAAAAATACCGGAACTGATCTTCGACCACCCCGCCATGGTCGAACTGGCAAAAAAGCAATTGCGCTATAAGGCGGCCCTGCATCCCATCCTCTTTGAACTGCTTCCGGCCAGGTTCACCATTCCCCAACTGCAGATCCTCTATGAAGGCATCTACGATACCACCTTTGATAACCGCAATTTCAGCCGTAAGGTCCTCTCGACCGACCTGCTGATCAAACAAAAAGAAAAAGATAAGGCCAACTCTAAAAAAGGAGCTTTTTATTACAAATTGGATAAGAGAAAGTATAAAGCCAATTTCCAGGCCTTCCTCAACTTCATTCCGAATCCCGATAAATTATTAATGTAGGATTAGCCTCTTATATGGTAGGACTTCGGATGGACAAAGGCACGTATCCCCTGGTAGGACAAGGTCGATCCCAACCCCGAATGTTTTCTCCCGGACCAGGGCAGCGCAGCGCTCACCCGGTCGCAACAATTCCAGTATACCGTGCCCGTGTTGATCTGTTTCATGATCGCCTCCGCCCTCTCGTAGTTCTTCGAATAGACGGCAGCAGTCAACCCATATTCCGTATCCGCCATTAAAGCCAAAGCCTCGGCATCATCCTTCACTTTCTGTATGCCGATCACCGGACCGAAGGATTCTTCTGTCATCAGCTTCATGGAATGATTCACATTCACCAACACAGCCGGTTCCATATAATACCCTTTGCGATCCGGCCTTTTGCCTCCCGACAATAAGACAGCTCCTTTGGCTACTGCATCTTCTACCTGTGATAACAGGAAATCCAGTTGCGGCTTCCTGCTTAAAGGACCGATCTCCGTGGCCGGATCCACCGGGTCACCGATCACCATCTTCCCCGCCTGCTTGCTATACGACTCGACAAAACGATCATAGATCTTCTCATGCACATAGATCCTCTCTACCGCACAACAACTCTGTCCGTTATTATACACGACGCCTTCCAGGGAGGCGGCCACTACCTGATCGATGTCTTCCACATCCTCCATGACATAGAGGGGATCCTTACCCCCCAATTCCAACTGACAGGGCACCAGTTGGGTAGCCACTTTCTCCGCGATATATCTGCCGGTACGATAGCTGCCGGTGAAGAAATAGCCGTTCAAAGGCAGCTTCAACAGGCATTCGCCCACATTACCCTTACCCAGGACAACCTGGAAACAATCTTCGGGTACACCGGACAGGTATAGTAAACGCCGGATATGCAGCCCCGTGAGCGTCGAATATTCCGAAGGCTTATAAAATACCGCGTTGCCACCGATCAGGGCCGGAATGAATACATTCACCCCCACGAGATAGGGATAGTTCCAGGCCGAGATATTCGCGATGATGCCCAGTGGCTCATACGCTATTTTCTCCCGGGTAGCCCCTTCCGTCGTGACCCATTCTTCCGAGAGATACCTGGCCGAATTGTCCAGGAAATATTTAATACGCGCCCGCGCACCGTTCAACTCATTATAAGATTGCTGCAGGGGCTTGCCCATTTCACTGGTCAGCGTTAATGCCAAATCCTCCTTCTGCTCCTCGAGCAATGCGTGAAATTTCGCGATGCAAGCGATCCTCTTCCCCAGGGACAATGCAGCCCAGGCCGGTTGCCCCTTCCTGAGCAATTGATATTTCTGATCGATGGTTTGCTGATTGTCTTCGGCTATCTCTTGGATCACTTCTTCAGTAGCAGGATTGATAATTATCATTTCTGTTCTTTTATTTTTTCTGTTCTTTTATTTCCGATTCTCTATTAATCCGATTCTTTGCTCTTGGCGTCTTTGTTTTTCACGTCGCTGCTATTCGCGTCCCTCTTCGCGTTTCTTAATTTCGTCAATAAACCAGTCCCTGATCGACTTATACAAAAAAGAATCTGCAAACCCATTGATGAACATCCTTTCCGGATGCCATTGAACGGCAACCATAAAAGGCCTGCCGTCCGGGGCCGCCCATTCTATCCCTTCAATCGTCCCATCTTCCGCCCGGCTGTTCACACTTAATCCATCCCCCAACTTATCGATTGCCTGGTGATGGGCGCTATTCGCCTCTCCTTTTTTTTCGCCGGCAATAATGTGGAGCAAACTATCCTCTTCGATCAGCACGGGGTGCCGCTTATCCTCCACTATATTCTCATGTGTTTCATCCCTCTTCTCACCCAGATCCTGCACCAGGCTCCCGTTGAGGCAAACATTGATCAATTGAAGCCCCCGGCAAACTCCCAATACCGGTAGATCATGTTCCATCGCAAATTGAAAAAGAGACCGCTCAAAGAGATCGCGATCCTTTTCCCATCCTTTCTTCGGAGCCTTCATGTATTGAAGCTTACCGCCATATAGCGAAGGATGAATATCCACGCCTCCCGACAATACCAATCCATCGCAGCTCCGTATCTCCTCAAAATTGTCATCCCCAACGGAGAATTTTATGACTTCGATCTCGTGAATCCCGGGAGATTCCGAACGAACAGTCCCCTTCAGCCAGTCCACATAGTTCTGGTGTTTCTCCGCTGAACCCGTATAGGTCAATCCTATCTTCATTTCTTCTTCGATCTTTTATAGCGCTTCCTGGTACAATTGTTTAAAATCTTCCCGGCTCACCGTCCGTGGATTGCTGGGATGGCAGAAATCCGCGAGGGCCAGGTCCGAAAGCGTTTCTATATGCTCGGACTTCACCC
>PLXD01000667.1 GCA_003151295.1 Chitinophagaceae bacterium
TTTATGATACATTAAAAAATTGCGCTAAAATTTCACAATCAGCAGGTGGTATCGGATTAAGCATCCATAACATCCGCGCTACAGGTTCTTATATCCGCGGTACTAACGGGACTTCTAACGGGATCATCCCGATGCTGCGCGTGTTCAACGACACCGCACGTTATGTCGACCAGGGCGGAGGAAAACGCAAAGGCAGTTTTGCGATCTACCTCGAGCCATGGCATGCCGATGTTTTTGATTTCCTTGACCTGCGCAAGAACAACGGAAAAGATGAAATGCGTGCCCGTGACCTGTTCACAGCACTCTGGATCTCTGACCTGTTCATGAAACGAGTGAAGGCAAATGAAGACTGGTCCTTGTTCTGCCCGAACGAAGCGCCGGGTCTTTCAGATTGCCACAGCGAAGAATTCGAAAAATTATATACCCGTTACGAGCAAGAAGGTCGTGCACGTAAAACAATTAAAGCACAGGAACTTTGGTTCAAAATATTGGAGTCGCAGGTGGAAACAGGCAATCCATACATGTTGTATAAAGATGCCGCGAACTCAAAGTCAAATCAAAAGAACTTAGGTACCATCAAGTCATCGAACCTGTGCACCGAGATCATGGAATACACTTCAGCAGATGAAGTTGCTGTATGTAACCTTGCATCTATCGCCTTGCCGCGTTTCATTGAAAACGGAAAGTTCGATCACCAGAAATTATTTGAAGTAACCTATACGGCTACAAAGAACCTGAACAAGATCATCGGCCGCAATTATTACCCGGTTGTTGAAGCGCGTAACAGCAATATGCGTCACCGTCCGATCGGTCTTGGTGTACAAGGTTTGGCTGATGCATTCATATTATTACGCATGGCCTTCGATTCGGAAGAAGCGATCCAGCTGAACAAAGATGTTTTCGAAACAATTTATTACGCTGCAATGACAGCTTCCAAAGACCTTTCAAAAGTTGACGGTCCGTATGAAAGCTTCCCCGGCTCACCTGCATCACAAGGTATTTTCCAGTTCGACATGTGGAATGTGGAGCCGACCCTTCGCTGGGACTGGTATCGTCTGAAAGATGAGGTCATGAAATTTGGTCTTCGTAACTCCCTGCTGGTAGCGCCGATGCCTACGGCCTCCACCTCCCAGATACTGGGTAACAACGAATGCTTTGAACCTTACACCTCCAACATATACGTGAGACGGGTATTAAGCGGTGAATTCGTAGTGGTGAACAAGCACCTGTTGAAAGACCTGGTAGAACTCAATCTCTGGAGCGATGAGATGAAAAACAGGATCATATCCCATAATGGCTCGATCCAGCGTATCGAAGAGATCCCGGCCGCTATCAAAGAGATCTATAAAACGGTATGGGAGATCAAGCAAAGAAATATCATCGATATGGCCGCAGACAGGGGCGCATATATCTGCCAGTCACAGTCCCTGAACCTGTTCGTGGAGACGCCCTCCGCCAGTAAGCTCACTTCCATGCATTTTTACGCCTGGAAGAGCGGTCTGAAGACCGGTATGTATTACCTGCGCACTCAGGCTGCTTCCCAGGCCGTTCAGTTCACCGTAGAAAAGCAGGGGGGCAAGATGGTAGAGCCGCTTGTCAACCAGCACAATCTCAAGGTGGTGGAAGGCGAAGATCTTATTCCAGCCGGAGCCACCTGCAGCATGGAAGAAGGTTGTGTCACCTGCAGCGCTTAATGGTAATGGTAGAACACTTAATGCCGGACGGCAAAAGATCCGGTCGGGCTCATTTTAAAAATTTATATGCCTGCTCCTGCTTTCCATTGATCAACTTTATAAAATAGATGCCTGTAGCGAGGGAGTGCACGTCAATGGAAAAATTATTTCCTGCAGCAATCATTCCCCGCTGGTAAACCTGGCCGGAGACGCCGATGATAGCATATTGAACAGGCTGATCAGATTGATTAGCCGTACCATAAAGGATTCCGCCAAATTGTGTGATCGTATAGGATAAAGACAAAAGCGTCCGTATGAGCAGGATCCGGCTATAATTAGCAGCGCCACCCGGTCCTGTTTCTTTGATCCTGTAAAAATAATTGCCCTGGTCTTTCTTGACTGCCTGATCCGTGTAAAGAATACAGGGAGCTTCCTGTAATTATACTGTTATAAAAAATTATAAAAAACAGCGAATACCCGTCCCATGAAATGATCCCCGGGTACCTGTTGTTATGATCTTCGGCTATCTATTTCAGTTTCATGTCTCTTATGATATTGTCTATGCGGGCGTTGAGTAAAGCCTGCACGGTCGCGAAGTCGGCAGCCTGATCCAGCTTGCTATTCACACTGAAATAAAATTTGATCTTAGGTTCCGTACCGGATGGCCGAGCGGATATCTTACTACCATCCGCGAGAATGAATTGCAAGACGTTGGATTGGGGAAGCCGGATGGCCCAGGTCTCACCTGTTTGCAGGTTTTTTCCGGTCCTGAGCTCATAATCGAGCAGCTCTACGACGGGAGATCCATTGATGACGGCAGGGGGATTGCTACGGAATACTTCCATCATTTCTGCGATCTCTTTCTGACCGTTCATGCCCTTTTTGGTGATCGAAATCAGTGATTCCTTGTAGAAGCCATATTCGACATACAGCTCAATCAATTTTTCATATAGGGTTTTACCCTTGTCCTTTTCGTAGGCCGCCATCTCGCAAAGAAAAGCAACCGCACTGACGGCATCTTTATCCCGCAGGCTGGCCCCGATCAGCAGGCCATAGCTCTCTTCTCCGCCGATCACATAATTTTCGATCCCTTCTTTCTCTTTTATGAGCTCGGCGATCCATTTGAAGCCGGTAAGCACATTATAACAGGTGACCCCGCTTTTCAAGGCGATCCGGTCGATCATATCGGTGGTAACGATTGTCTTGACGACCATGTCATTAGCCTGGGCGATGCCCTTTGCCCTACGGGCCTCTATCAGGTAATTGAAAGCCAGTACAGCCGTCTGGTTGCCATTCATGAGCACCCACTGTCCCTCTCCGTTTTTTATGCCAATGCCCACACGGTCTGCATCCGGATCCGTACCCAGCAGGATATCGGCATCTATTTGCTGGGCTTTTTTCAAGCCGATACTCATGGCTTCGCTTTCTTCCGGGTTCGGGTAGATGACCGTAGGGAAATTGCCATCGGGGGTCGCCTGCTCATCCACTACGTGTACATTGCTGAATCCGAATCTTTGCAGCACTTCCGGCACCAATTTGATACCCGTCCCGTGAATGGGAGTATAAACGATCCTGAGATTATGTTGTTTCTGAATAATTTCGGGGTATACGGATAAACCCTTGACCATACTTATATATGCTTCATCGATCTCTTTACCGATCATCGTAATATTGGCTTCTCCCCCGCTCCACTTCACTTCATTCACCGAAGCGATCTTTTCCACTTCCAGGATGACATTTGTATCGTGGGGGGGAACGAGCTGACCGCCGTCATTCCAATAGGCTTTGTAGCCATTATATTCCTTGGGATTATGGGAGGCGGTACAGACCACACCACCCTGGCACCGGAGATAACGTATGCTAAAGCTCAGTTCCGGGGTAGGACGCAGGGATTGGAACAAAAAGACCTTGATGCCGTTGGCGGCGAATATATTAGCGGCAGTTTCTGCAAAAAAACGACTATTATTCCTGCTGTCATGCGCGATTGCGACCCTTATTTCCTGGTTTGGAAAGGATTTTCTGAGGTAGTTGGCGTATCCCTGGGTAGCCATCCCGATGGTATATTTATTTATCCGGTTGGTGCCTACCCCCATGATACCCCGAAGTCCCCCGGTGCCGAATTCGAGATTACGGTAAAAGCTGTCCGTCAGTTCTCCAGGATTCTCTTTCGCCATTCGGGCAACCTCATCCCTGGTAGCCTGATCGTAATTGCCGGTAAGCCAAAAATTCACTTTTTCCTGTATAGCAGCATCCATGTCAATAAGTTTACGAATTTGATGTTTTAATAATTGGTTCAGCGACTAATTTCGGTAAGTTAGATAAAATTAACAAATCTGACTATCTCCCCGTGGCCAGCCTGCCACTTTTTCCCTGTTCAGGGCATAACCGGGCTTTAAGGACCGGTTTCCGCTTATTTCCGGGTTTATTAAAAATTCCCCGCCGGGGATTTTTTATTAGTTAATAGAATCGCTAAATTTGATGTAAATACCTGGTTATCTGTCCAGCACTTATAACTAAATCTTCACAGAATCAGGCTTCTTTTTTGTTGTTGTATCTGTACCGATTGAAAGACTGATTGACCATTATAAATACCTTATAACCGGTAACAGATGAGTAACTATTTGCTCTTACGTGATAATAAGCAGAGTGGCCCCTACTCTATGGAGGAGTTAAGAAGCAAAGGCCTTAAGCCATATGATCTGGTATGGATAGACGGTAAAAGTGCAGCCTGGCGATATCCCAGTGAAGTAGAAGAATTGAAGTCTTTCGCGCCGGTTGTTGAAGAACAGCCTTTCGATCGTTTCTTCAAGAAGCCGTCCCCGGTACCGGTATCTTCTTCTGATGCTGCCACTGAAAATCCCATTGCCGTAAAGGAAAATTTCTCTTCTCCCGTCATCAAGAAGCCGGAGCCCCTGGAAGTAAGCTCCGCCGCTACTTCACCGAGCAGGAGGATCATATATGTCACCATGCCGGGTAATATCAGCAAGAACTCCCGGGATGAAAGGGTACGGAATGAAATAGTCCCGGACGAAAGGGTAAAGGAAGAAAGGGTACGTGAAGAAAAAGTAGCGGCTTTTTCGGGAATTCAAATACCGAATCACAGATCCGTTGAGGAGAATTTTCCCCAGGAGTCTGGCCACGATCCTCATCATTTTGTAGAAAAAAGACCTCAGTTTATTAACCAGGCTGTGTCCGGCCGAAAGATGCGTCCATTTGCCATTGGATTGAGTGTAATAGCCCTGCTGGCTGCCGGGGTTCTTATAGGTGTGTCTATAAACGGCCATTCCCGGGGATTCGATCATTCTTCTGCGGCCAGGGAAGAATTGGCAGCCGATCGGCCTCAGGATCATTCTGCCTCACCCCTTTCCGTTTTTACATCCGTCGCCGGCAATCCCATGCAGAAGAACGGAAATCTCTCAAACCCGGTTATTTCTGATCCGGTCCCATCCCAGAATTCCAAAACCGGCGGGGAAGGAATACCAAAGAAGAAAGCGACTTCTTCGAAGGAAAAGCTGACGGCAGCGCAGCAGCAAAAAATGAGTAATGATGCATCTGCTTCCGCTAAAGACTCGGCATTAGCCCTACTAGCCCAACCCCACAGGGATGCCAGCCACAAGACCGATGAGTCCCCCGACAAAGAAGCCATTAAGAACAGTGTTATAGACCAGGTTTCGGTAAGTTTCAATAAATATAATACAGGAACATTCGGAGGTATCTCCGAATTGCAGCTCACGGTTAGCAATAGTTCCATTTATCCGCTGGACCTCGTTGTAGTGGAAGTTCGGTATATACAGTCCAATAAAAAAGTGTATAAAACGGAGAATCTTTATTTCCGCGGCATCCGGGCGGGGAGCGGTCTTACACAGGAAGCCCCCAAGAGCGCGCGTGGTATAAAAATAGTATCCAGGATCATCATTATCAATTCGAAAGAATTGGGATTGTCTTATTCCGGGATCTGAGAGACCGGTCGAAGCTTCTCATTAACGAATTAATAAACCGGAGTTTTCCACAATTATACCGGTTTGGCATAGTACTTGAATTTTAGTTCATACTCCTCAACGCCCTCTACCTGTCACCGGACTCGTCAAATACCGCCTATTGGGGAAAATAACAGCCTTTTTTACGATTGCTACTTGCATATATGGATTAATGAATCCTAAAAGATGATTACTATGAGGAATGCAGCAGTGCAATTATGTTTTCTGATGATAGCAATCACTAGTGTGCATGCAGTCAAAATATTACAATCATCCTCCCTTCAAGGCAAGGTATACCCGGCCAGCAGTGTGGATAATGTATGGGCAATAAAGGGGAAAGATTCTATAAACAGTAAAAGTAACGATGGGGATTTTTATCTTGCGCTGGACCCCGGTTACTGGAAAATAGTGGTAAGCGCGAAATATCCCTTCAGGAGCGTTCTTTTCGATAACGTGGAAGTAAAGAAAGGGAGGACAGTGGACTTGGGGAAGATCAGGTGCAAAAAGGGAAATATCAATAAATCGGTAATCGTAAAAATCATTATATAAGGACGGTTCGGATCAGATCAGACAGCTCTTTCAGGCTGGCTGATTTTTTTTGCGGATAAGAGGCGGCCCGGGAAATTCTTTCATCAGTATAGATGTTCATAGGATGCTTATTTTTCATAGGGGTGCGTACTAAAATGATTCGACTTAGGTCCAACTCAGATTTTCCTCAAATTTGAAAGAATTATGCGCAGAAAGTTTAATTAAATAATACATTAGCAGGCGATTAACATTTGCCAATCATTACAATTCCTTCCCATGAAGAGGATCCTGTTGTTCGGGGCCGGCAAATCCGCCACCTGTCTGATAGATTACCTGATCAAAGAAATAAACGGGCATCAATGGGAATTGGTGGTGGCGGATAGCAACCTGTCCCTGGCTGAATCAAAGATCAGCGGTGCTCCTGCGGCAAAAGCCGTTGCCGTGCAGGTGGAAAACTCAGCGCAAAGGAATGACCTGATCAAAGAATNNCCCCTACATTTCCTGATCGCACAATCCTGCATACTGGAAGGCCGGAACTTACTAACGGCCTCATATATGGACGATCCCATCATGAGCAAGGCTGAAACGATCCGGGAAAAGGGTTTATTATTCTTATATGAAATGGGGCTGGACCCGGGTATCGATCATATGAGCGCACTGCAGTTGATCCACCGCATCCAATCGCAGGGCGGCAGGATACATTCCTTTAAATCTCATGCGGGAGGACTCGTAGCGCCATCCAGCGATGACAATCCCTGGCATTATAAGATCAGTTGGAACCCGCGTAATGTAGTCTTGGCCGGGTCTGCCGGCGCCATCTTCAAAGAAGACCGACAGATCATCAACAGGGCATACCGGGAACTATTTAAAAACTGCGGCCAGGTCGCCATCGATGGGGTCGGTAAGCTGGCCTGGTATCCCAACCGGGATTCCCTGAGCTATATTCCCGTTTACGGTCTGGAGGAAACGGACACCTTTATAAGAACTACCCTTCGATATGGACCTTTCTGTGAGGCTTGGGCCGCCATTGTGGATGCGGGCCTGACCGACGATAAGATCCCGTTACGGACAGAAGGCCTTCATTTTAAAGATTGGTCCGGACCTGTCCGTCCGTTCATCAATAGCCGGAATAAAAGCCCATTGGAATTCCTCGGGCTCTTCGATGAGTTGCCGCTACCCTCCCGGGCAAAGAACAGCGCGGATATCCTGCAATATTTGCTGGAGGCAAAACTGGCCATGCAGCCTGCTGATAAGGATATGATCGTAATGCTGCATGAACTGGAATATACGATTCATACCAGGAAATACGGGATCCGGAGCAGCCTGGTGGTCGAAGGAGCGGACCATCTGCGGACGGCCATGGCCAAAACAGTCGGATTACCGTTGGGTATCGCCGCCAAGCTCATCCTGGAAGGAAAGATCGGCCTGAAGGGCCTGCATAGACCCATCCTGCCGGAGATCTATATACCGGTGATGGAAGAACTGGCCAGTCATGGGGTTCAATTCACCGAAACGGTCCATTGACAGATCAGATTGAGGATAGGAAGCCGTGAAACCGAAACCAGGAGATTTAATTGACTTCAATATTCAGTGTATTCAGGACGTTATATTCCAAATCCCTGAATACGATGGCATAATTTCCTTTCTGCAGGTAGAGCAGGTAATTATTTTTAGCCGTGGGATAATAGGTTTGATCGGCGGGGATCAATTGCCCGGTTCTATTGTCGTTAGCGGCCAGTTCGGATTGGTAATAGGCTTGTACCAGGAAAGTGTTCTTTGCAGGCGGCCTGACATAGAGGGCTTTCCGGGTCCCGTCAAATGCCAGCCATTCCGGCCTCTCCTCTTTATAAACGGTCGGGGGATGAATGATCGTGAGATCATACAGATCGTCGTTGGTGATATTTACAGGCTCATTATCAAACAATGCCACCGAAGCGGTGCTGATGGGAAAGCGCTGGAGATAGGCCTCATAAAATACCCGCCCATAACTGAAATTACTCTCTTCCGTCATATCGGTCTGGTCGATCGTGAGGGGCTCAATCCCGGAAATCCGCTGAAAAGCCAGTCCCATCGGGACATAGCCGTCTGCGGATATCTTCTTGCTGATATGGGCATACCCGGCATAGACCAGTATTTTAGCAGAGTCATCCTGCTGCAGGATCCTGTAGATATTTGAAGCCTGTATGGAATCCCTTTGGGTAGGCGTATGCCCGAGCGCGGCAGTGTCTTCATAGGAGACCAGCTTATACCCCATCGCCAAAGCAGCCCGTATCAGTTCTCCTGCTACCGGTTCTGCGCTGTAATGCCCCGTGCGTATATTCAGTTGGGAAAGAGATTGATTGGAGTTATTATTCAACATTT
The DNA here is from genome assembly GCA_003151295.1 of Chitinophagaceae bacterium. GTDB lineage: Bacteria > Bacteroidota > Bacteroidia > Chitinophagales > Chitinophagaceae > Puia. Next base: position 8,540 of record PLXD01000667.1, read on the forward strand.
CCATGGCGAGATAGCGGAATCCCTGCCTATACATGACTCCCAGCAGCGAAAGCATGAAGGCCCGATGCACGGGTTTACCATAGGCTTCGTTGACCATGATCACCCGATGGGCATGTGCCATAAAAGAAATATACCTCCGTGCATCCACGTGCTGGATATGCTTAAGTCCTTCTACGCTTTTATATATTTTTTGACGGGTATCATCGTCCAGGGTATCATAATTCCTGACCAGGTATTCCAGGGCCGACTTATAATCCCCGGCAAAGGAGAACAACTGGCTCATCTCATCATTATAGCCACTGACAGAATAGATCTCCCGGAATTTATCGGGTTCCTTCAGGCCCAGCCATAGGGGATAGAGATACTGCAGGTTACCCTGGGGCGCGACGGTAAGATGTTTGAATTTGGGATTATACCCTGAAGGCGTATTCTTTTGCAACCAGTCCTGCAGCTGCTGCACGGGCCGAACCGGCTGGGAAAAAGCTCCTTGCAGGACAAAGCACAGGATACCGGATAATATAGCCGTTTTCAATACCTTGGTTTTCGTCCAATTACTCTCCATTGGCTGCAATGTTAGAAAACTGTTTGTTAGGGAAACCTTAAAAATGTGACCATGATATATCGCATCAACGCTGGACCCCGAGCTTCTTTTTGTATTGGGCCAGGCGGACCCAGTAAATGATCCAGCAGATCATACCGGAAAGAGAGCACAGTGTGGCAAAATTGATCACCCAGGACTGTCTATCATGGGAGGAGCCGGCGTTTATTGCAATAGATGTAGTAATGAGAATACAATAAGCAATGCCGATTTCAAAAGTGGGACGTTTGCCAAGTTCTTCTACTGCGGAAGCTTTGAGTGTATTTTGTTGTGTAAGCAGGAATAAGACCGCAGGGACGACAAAAGCAGCAAGAAGTACGAACTGAAGCATAAATATCTGTATCTGGGAATAAATCTATATAAAAAAATTAAAGCAGCAATGCCAGTTTCTCCTGTAGCTTTTTAACGCCCAAGGAAGCAGGCTCCTCGATGGCCGTCAGGTTATGGATAGGCGCAGTATTGGGAATCTTTTTGTCAACGATGTACTTGGGAATGCCGGGCAGTGCATAGTCCACCAACCCGGCGGCAGGGTATACTACCAAAGAAGTGCCTACTACTACAAAGATATCGGCGGCTCTTACAACAGGGACAGC
>PLXD01000350.1 GCA_003151295.1 Chitinophagaceae bacterium
CGGCGATATGCATGGCGGTCGGGAAAGTGTCATTCGAGGACTGGGATTTGTTCACGTCATCGTTCGGATGAAGGGTTTTTTCCTTGTCCGTCAATGCGCCTCCGGCTATCACATGGCCCCGGTACGCGACCACCTCGTTCACGTTCATTTTGCTTTGCGTACCGCTCCCCGTTTGCCAGACGACCAGGGGGAACCATTCGTCCAGACCCCCTGCAAGTATTTCATCGCAGACCTGACCGATCAGGTCGGATTTGTCTTTGGATAAAACGCCTGCTTCCAGGTTGGTCAGGGCGGCCGCTTTTTTTAGGTAGGCGAAGGCGCGGATGATCTCTTTCGGCATCCGGTTGATATCCTGAGCGATCTTAAAATTCTCAACACTGCGCTGAGTCTGCGCGCCATAATAAGCATCGATGGGAACCTTCACTTCACCCATCGTGTCTTTTTCAATCCTATATTCCATATGATCTTGATTTTGCGGCGTAAAGATAGCGCTTTTTCGTACAGTCAATTAGCCATTTAGTACGCCTGATGACCCTCTCGATAGATGTTTTTATGAATGGAAGGGCGGTTTGTCGAAAAAAATCTTACTTTATCGGTTCATTTTATCAATTGGGGAGCTTTATGACTCTTATAACCGCCCCCTGTAAAACTATATATACAAGATGAATCGAATTACTTTTTTTGCATGGCTTCTGCTGGTCCTTACCTGCGGTATTGTACACGGTCAGGGAAAACAGGAAAAATATGTTTGGAAACAGGCAAGTTCGGGCGGATATACCTATAAATATGTGACGAATGACCCTATGAAGACCCGCTTCTATACCCTGGAAAACGGCTTGACGGTAATCCTGACCGCTAATCACAAAGAGCCCCGGGTAGCAGTGCGTTTCGCGGTAAGGGCGGGCAGCAATACCGATCCCGATAATCATACCGGGCTGGCCCATTACCTGGAACACCTGCTGTTCAAAGGGACGGATCAGGTTGGCTCCCTGGACTGGTCTAAGGAGAAGCCTTACCTGGACAGCATCGAAGGGTTATATGAGACATATAATTCGATCCGCGACACGGTGAAACGCAAAGAGATCTATAAACAGATCGACAAGGTTTCAGGCGAGGCGTCCAAATACGCGATCGCCAATGAATACAATAAATTAATGACCGATATCGGCGCCCAGGGCAGCAATGCCCATACCTGGGTGGAAGAAACCGTTTTTGAGGAAGATGTTCCCGTCGGCGCCATGGATAAATTCCTGGCGGTAGAAGCGGAACGCTTCCGCAAACCAATCTTCCGCCTTTTCCATACCGAACTGGAAGCTGTATATGAAGAGAAGAACCGGGGATTGGATGACGATGGCACTAAAATGAGCGAAGCCATGCATTACTATCTTTTCCCTACGCATAACTACGGGCAACATACGACGATCGGGACCATCGAACATCTTCGTAATCCTTCCCTGAAGGCTATCCGGAATTATTACAGTACGTTTTACGTTCCCAATAACATAGCTATCATCATGGCAGGGGATATCGATCCGGACGGGGTGATCAGAAAGATCGATCAGGCTTTCGCCTATATGAAATCCAAACCGGTAAGCCTGTATAAGCCGGCGCCGGAAAAAGAGCTCACGGCGCCCGTAACGAAAGATATTTACGGTCCAAGCGCGGAAAATATGCGGATCTGTTTCAGGACCCCTCCCGCCGATACCCATGATGCCCTCGTGCTGGACCTGATCGCCGGTATCCTTTCCAATGGCAAAGCGGGTATATTGGACCTGGACCTCAATCAACAGCAAAAGGTGCAGGCCTCCCAGGCCTTCCTGCAGCAATACAAGGATTATGGCATACTGGGCCTGCTCGGTACGCCCAAACAGGCCCAGACCCTGGAGCAGGTCAGGGACCTGCTGATGAACGAGATCGAAAAACTGAAAAAAGGAGATTTTGACGATGCCCTGATCAAAGCCATCATCGCCAATAGCAAGCTGGACCTGTTGGAGGGATTGCAAAGCAATGCGGCCCGCTTAAACGAATTGCAGGATGAGTTTATCAAGAGCCGCGGAGAGAGATGGAATAAGAATGTGTCTTCGCTCGATGACCAGACGGCGATTACCAAAAAGGAGATCATGGCGGTCGCCGACAAGTATATGGCCAATAACTATGTGCTGCTCTATAAACGCAAAGGGGTGGATAAGAATATCGTGAAAGTCGAAAAGCCGCCGATCACGCCGGTGGAAACCAATGCTGGAAAACAATCGGTTTTCTTAAAAAAGATCGAAGCCATGCCGATATCGGAGGTGAAGCCCCAATGGCTCGATTTTAATACAGGGATCACCCGTACGAAGCTGGGTACTGCCGACGTCCTGTATGTTCAGAATACGGAAAATGAGTTGTTCAGGCTTTATTGCCGCCTGGATATGGGAACTTGGAATAACAGGTTCCTGCCCCTGGCCGCCCAGTATCTCCAGTTCCTGAGCACGGATAAATATACGGCGGAGCAGATCAGCAAGGCTTTCTATAGCCTGGCCTGCAAATTTTCCATCAATACCGGCGTCAATAATACGACGATCAATATCTCCGGGTTGCAGGAGAATTTCGGGAAAGCGGTCTCCCTCTTCGATGAGGTCCTTCAGAACTGTAAGCCCGATGAAGCAGCCCTGGAAGCCCTTAAGGGCAGGTTGATGAAGGCCAGGACCAATAGTAAATTGAATAAAAGCGCCATCCTCCAGGGCCTGATAGCTTATGCGCGGTATGGAGCGAAGAATCCTTTCAATACGACCCTCAGCGATGAGGAGATCAAAAATCTGAAAGCGAGTGACCTGGTATTCATTTTGCACAGTCTCCTAACCTATAAGTATACTGTCATCTATTATGGACCGCTACCCGCCACGTCCCTGGTATCGACCCTGACCGGCATCCATACTTTGCCGGCGGCCTTTGAACCTTATCCTCCGGCGGCATCCTTTGCCTTCACGACACAAACCGCCAACCAGGTCTTGTTTGCCGATTATGATATGGTGCAGAGCGAGATTTGCTGGATCCGCAATGGGGCTCCTTACGATGTTTCCAAAGAACCCCTGGTCGACCTGTTCAACAATTATTTCGGGAGTGGCATGGGGTCGGTCGTCTTCCAGACGATCCGCGAGTCGAAGGCCCTGGCCTATGCCACCGTCGCTCTCTACAGAAAGCCCGACAAAAAGCAGGATCCGTTCTACGTGCTGGCTTATATCGGTTGCCAGGCCGATAAGATGAACGATGCATTGAAAGGCATGAACGAATTGCTGGATACCCTTCCCCTCTCCGAAAAGGGATTTGAAGGAGCGAGGACCAGCATGAAAAAAGACCTGGAGACGGAACGCATCACCCAGGACGGCATCATCTTTTCCTGGCTGGCTGCGCAGAAAAAGGGCCTGGATTATGATCAGCGGAAAGAGGAATATGCGGCGCTGGACAAGATCACGATGGACGAGATGAAGCAATTGCACCAGGATCAGTTGTCCTGGAAAGCGTATACCTATTGTGTGGTAGCCTCTGAAAAGAAGATCAGCCTGGAGGATCTGAAGAAAACAGGGGCGGTGAAGAAGCTGGGCCTGGAAGAGATCTTCGGGTACTAAACCGTACGCCCGGCGTACGAAAACGGACAACCCGGGCCCGTTTGTATTGTGTAAATTGTTGATTGATAAAGGCATAGCAAACTGGCATTTTTTTGGCCCCTGAAACAGTACCCGGATACACGGGTATGAATCAAGCCTAATAAACACTGCTATGCTTAAAAGCTATTTCAAGATCGCCTGGCGCAATCTTCTCAAAGACCGCCAGTTCACTTTTCTGAACGTCGTCGGGCTGGCTACATCAGAAGGACGGACCCAGGAAGATCGTAGGTGTGGTAAAAGACTTTCATTTTCGATCCCTCCATGAAAAT
>PLXD01000101.1 GCA_003151295.1 Chitinophagaceae bacterium
GCTAAGCCCGAAAGAATTTCCATGGAATACTGTATATGCGGGTTGTCCAGTAATAGTTCCTGCAATTCCTGTAATTCATTTTTAGAAGCATTTCCCGCCAGTTTCTGGCCTATCAAGCGCCATATATAATACTGATCCTTCTTGTGCTGTTTATTATCCTGCATAAATCAATACTTGATAATTATTACATGAAAGACACGGGGTAAAATGAATTGTTGCTCCGGTATGAAATATTATACTAAAATACCCTTTCCTTCGTTATTTATAAAAGTAATCCATTTCAGAAAGTAAAAATATTACATATTTTTTTATGTTATATATCTTTTGGGCCATGGGTTAACCTCCTCCTCCTATTTCTCGTGCCTAATACATCCTATTAAGCGCTTATTTCAAAAGTAAAACCTGGAACCAATAACTGATGGGAAAAATGCGGCATGAAAATATATCATTGATTCAAAAAGACAGTAAATCCTCTGTAAAAAGGATGTACTGTCTTTTTTTGATCCTGATGAACGTCTGCATTTCATCCTGTCATTATCCGGCTACGATTAACGCGGATCATCCTGACTATTTTCGCAAGATCCTCGATAGTGCGCGTGGCTTGCATGATCAGGTTCATCCGAATACAGGATTGCAATTCGTCGATTCCGTGTATGCCGCGTTCCCGAATGCCGGTGTTGGAGATAAGTATAGAAAATATAGTTTTAAATGCGACTATTATCGCAAAGAACAAATAAGAGATTATTACCAAGCCTTGCTTTGCGCCGATAGTATGCTACTGGTCATCCATAACTCCGGATTGGAAAACCAGTATAATAAAGAATATGCGGATGCCAATTTTTCAAAAGGGGACCTCTTATTTAAATTGGGGAAATATGTCGAAGCCAATGAATATTATTATAAAGGGAAAGTATTTGCTGAAAAGACCCTGAATTACTGTGACCGGGCCGCTATCATCTGCCGGTTTGCAATGGTCAGCTACCAGCAGGGGAAATTTCTGGAGGCGGCGGCTTTTTTTAAGGAAAGTTTTGATCAGGCTTCTCCTTGTAAAACCATGAGTTTTGATTTTACCGCTACCATGCAGGAGCAGTTGGATAACACCGGATTGAGCTATTATAAAGCGGGTCGCGCGGATAGCGCCATGAAATATTACAATCTCGCCTTAGACTATATCGAAAAATATAAGAATCTTTTTACCGGTAACCAGGCCGTTTTTATGAAAACCGCCAAAGGAGTAATCTATGGCAATATGGGAATGGTCTATTACGAAAGGGGCGATCTGGCGATGGCTGAGACCTTGCTGAAGAAGAGTATCAGTATCGATACCCGGGATGGCAATGAGAAAATGGACGCACAGGCAATGCAGACCAAGCTTGCCCAGTTATACCTTGAGACTGCACGCCTCCCTGAAGCGCAGACAGTATTGCAGCAATTGAGGATGGCATTGGATTCGATGCCCTGTGAAGTAGTTGAATTGCATTGGCGGAAGCTGCAGTGGAACTACTATACCACGGTAAAGCAGACCGAAAAGGCGAACTATTACCTGCAGAGCTATCTGGCGCTTAAAGATTCGGCAGACGCAAAGGCCAGGAAATTAGCGAGCATTAATCCGCTTCTGGAATTTCAAAACCTCGATCAGCAATACGAACTGACACTCTTAAAAAAGGAAAATGAATTGCGGAATCTTTACCTGCTGATCACGGTTGTCTTTTCAGTCATGGCCCTGCTGATCATATTCCTCGTATGGAGGAACTGGAATAGGTCCAAAAAGAATATTCTCACGCTTACGAGCCTGAACAGGCAGATCGGAGACCAGAATTTATACCTGCAGACGACTCTTAGTTCCCTGGAGCAAAGCCTGGAAGACAATGCCCGGCTCATGAAAGTAGTGGTACATGATCTTCGGAACCCGATAGGAGCAATCGGCAGTATTACTTCTTTGATGCTTGCCAGGGATGACAGCCCGCCCGAACAGCGGAAAATGCTGAAGATGATCGGAGAATCCAGCTCCAATTCCATGACACTGATCAATGAGATGCTGGAAGCAAGCACAACCCCGGATGAAATGAAGATGGAGTGGGTAGAAATGAAGGGTCTGCTTCATTATTGCGTAGAGCTGCTTCAATTTAAAGCTGTGGAAAAAAAGCAGCATATCGTCTTGCAGGCGGAACCTTTAAATATTTTCAGCAGCCGTGGAAAAATGTGGCGTGTCATAAGCAACCTGATCGCGAATGCTATTAAATTCAGTCCTGAAGGAGCTACGGTGACCGTTCAGATGGTCAGGGTCGACGACACGGCACGGATATCCGTTCATGACAATGGAATAGGCATACCGGATAACCTGAAAGACAAGATCTTCGAATTGTTTACGGAAGCAAAAAGGACCGGAACTTCCGGCGAGCAGCCTTTTGGCATGGGTCTCTCCATATCCAGGAAGATCGTGGAGGCCCATGGCGGTAAAATATGGTTTGAAAGTGACCGCGACCGCGGAACCACTTTCTTTGTAGAATTCTCCTTGTCGGATGAAAAGGCGGTGGCCTAAGAAACCCGTTAGTACCCTTATTTTCTTTTTTCAGAACCACTTCCCCAAATATGCGTTAATAAATAGTGTCAGCCAGGGCAGGTATTACTACCGGGATAGGTATGTTTGCCATGATGTATACATCCGTCAGATAGATGACTTTCGGGACCTATATTATTGATTAATTTAGCGGATATGAAAAAAGCACTTTCTCTCCGGGCACTGTGTTCAGTACTGATAATCGGGTTAATTGTAGTTGGCGGACTGCAATGTTATGGTCAGGGGGATAAGAGATATCCCGATCCTCCGGTGGTAAATTCCAAAACAGTCTTCCCTATGCGGTTGACGGACAACGAATGGAAGGCCACGCTAACGGATGGGCAATATTATATCCTTAGGCAGCAGGGCACGGAAAGGCCATTTACCGGCATCTACGACCATTTTTATAAGAAAGGGACCTATTATTCGGCGGCATCTCTTCAGCCCGTGTTTTCTTCTGACACAAAATTCGATTCTAAAACGGGATGGCCAAGTTTCTTTGCCCCTATCAACCCGGATGCAGTCAGGCTGGTTAAGGATGAAAGTGGCGGGATGGTGCGGCTGGAGGTGGTGGACAGCAAAAGCGGCTCCCACCTGGGGCATGTGTTTGATGACGGTCCTCCTCCGACGAATAAAAGGTATTGCATGAATTCGGCGGCTTTGATCTTTGTGCCGGAGGGCGGAAATCCTCCTGTGTCTTCTAAATAGCAATTGTATGAATGTTTCAGTTGTATAATTGGTAAGTAACTATTTAAATATGAAAACTTTATTCTTCCACTTATTTGCCAGCCTTATTATTGGATTTATGATGGTTGGTTGCAGCCAGGCTCAATCCGGGGCTATCAATATCTCTAAAGGGGACCATTCGAATCCTTCCCCGAATGAGGCCGTTGCCTATTTTGGCGAGGGCTGTTTCTGGCACGCTGAAATCGTTTTCCAGAGCTTGATTGGCGTACGGGATGCGGTTTCGGGGTATGCGGGGGGAACAGATGCACAGCCTAACTATGCGAAAGTGTGTACCGGAGAGACGGGTCATGCAGANNGGTGGCGGCCTTTTTCGCAAGCCAGGATCCCACTGAGTTAAACAGGCAGGGACCGGACGAAGGCACACAATATCGTTCTGTGGTTTTTTACAGGACGGACGCTGAAAAGCAAATCATCCTCGCTGAGATAAAACGGCTAACCGATGCTCATGCCTATCCCAATAAGATAGTCACGCAAGTGGCCCCGTTTACCAATTTTTATCCTGCTGAGGCCTACCATCAGGAGTATATCCTCCGGCATCCTGAAAATGGATATGTGCAGCAGGTCTCCATCCCCGATTTCGTTCATTTCAAAGAAGTCTTTAAAGGGAATTTTAAGAAGGACTAGTTAAAGGGTAATTTAAGGATCATTAAAGACCGAAGGCTGATTAAAGAGTAATTACCGCATCGGGCCGGAACTTTTTCTGCTCGTTCAGTCGGATATATCCCAACTGGTTGGTCANNCGTTTCCTATCCGGAAGGCGGGGGTATTTACATGGTGGTGGCCATATATCCAGTAGTCTGCTTCCGAATTTTCAATCAGATCAAATAATTCTACGGCAAATGCCCCGGTCAGCGGACTGTTTTTGTATTGCGTGGGATAGTTGAGCAGGGTAGGGACATGGTGCGTAATGATGATCGTTTTGAGGGACCCATTCTCCCCGGGCGGGTCCGTTAGGGTCGTTTCCGGAGTCTTCAGCGCCGTTTCCAAAAAGGACCGGCATTCCTTGTGCATCGCATTGACGTCTGCGGGGGTAAGGCTTTTGTCTTTTACCCGTATGGCGCGGTAATCTGCCACGCTTCTCCGGATATCCCATTCATGCTCCGGCGTGACGGGGCTCCATAGCGTGGAAAACAGCAGGTTGCAGTCTTTGTAGCGGACTTGCCGGTTATTGACCAGGAAGAAATTATCGCGGATCTTTTCGAAAAGGGAGATAACAGGAGTTCCTATCGGAGAAGAGGCTTTTATATTGTAATCGTAATATTCATGATTACCCGGGACCCAATAGACTGTCTCGAAATTAGCGGATAGGTATTCGATGAAATCAATGAATTTATCCCGCAGGGTGAAGGGAATGATGTCCCCTGCTAAAACGAGGATTTCTCCGGCCGGGATCAGCGGTTTTTTTTGCAGGTATTTCCAATTCTCGGGAAATTCGAGATGCAGGTCCGAGCAATATTGAATAGTCATTCTTCAAAGTATGAAATTTAATAAACTCAGCAAATTTCATCCATGCTCAGAATCTCAGAACACTTCACCCAGATTGGCAAAGATGCCGCTTGAGCCATGCAGGCCCCAGCCGTAATCCAGTGCGATATTGGTGTGCGGGAATTTATTCAGCTTGATCCGGATACCGGCGCCCCAGCCGGGGGCGATGGCCTCAAAACGATTGGTGACCGGCTCTGTGAAGGATTGTGCGTTGATAAATACCACTCCTCCGAGGAGCCCGTTTTTTGTGATCCCATAACGATATTCCGATTCCAGGTAGACCATGTCCCTACCCCGGAACCTTCCCCCGATATAGCCCCTTCCCATATTGGCATAGGTGTCAGATTCCGTGGAAGGCAGGAGCAGGTAAGGAGGCGTGCCGCCAAGGGTAAAAAAATCATAGGTCCAAAGGGCCAGCGTGTTCTTCGACCCGGCAGGGAAATGCTGATATTTGCGTACATCGATCAGCAGGGATTGCCAACTGGCATCGCTGCCCATGAAGGTAAAGTTAGGCCGGAAAATAATATTGGCATAGTAACTCGGTTCAGGGTTTATCTCATTGCGGCGACCATCATATAAAATATTGAAAGTTGGTCCTGCAGAAGTGGATTTGGGGCTAAACCCGTATTTTTCAAGCGCCGTTGGAATGCCGTTGGTGGGTGGATTCACTTCACGTACATTCCAAAAATAATCCACGTCATATCCCAATCCCAGGTAAAAATCCTTTGCAACGGTTTTCAGCAGGGTCGAATAAAACCGGAGATAGTTATAATTGATGGCATTGGCATCGGCATCGGCAGTAAGGGTTCCCAGTCCGTAGGTATTCTGCGGAAATATCTCAAAACGCCAGTCCGTTACTATATTATACTTGTTGCCTTTTGTCCAGATGTCTCCCTGCAAGGGCATCAGGATCTGATTTTTCTGTGTAAAGGTTGAGTTCAGGTAGATATTGGATATATTGTCTTCTGCCCGCTCACCCGTATAAAATGCCAGGCTGCCGGTGAGATCAACGGCAAGACCCGTCTCCAGGGTGTATTCTGCGGAAGACAGCACCGCGGGATAGAGCTTACCGGCTTTCTTACCGGATGTGTCGGTCCGGATACCCGGATGCTTCAGTAATAGGTTCCGGCCGATATCGATCAGGTCCACCTGGTCCTTTCCCGATAAAATATGTAAACGTCGGTGTATTGACGTATCGTGGCGGAACACTATTGTACCCTGAAGGGGTGCTATCGTATGGGATGCTGTCGTATCCTGGGCATTGCCATTTAAGGCGAGGGCCAGGATTAGCAAGAGGAGGAAGGATCTGTTTAAAATGGAAAGAATAGGAGTTGTTTTGCTGAAAAATAGCCAGTTAATGCATTCCTTCTTTATTCTGGCCGGTGATTAACATCTCCAAAACATCTTATTGTATTCTTTTAACAGAATCAGGGTGTTACCCGTGAGAAAGCGGTCTTATCCTCTTTAAAATTCACATAATAAGAAGGCCACGCATTGAGGCTATTCGCAAACTGTAGTCCTTCGGCGGCGGATCCTTTCATGACATAGAATCGCATGTTCATGGTCATATTGCCTTCCTTTAGTTCTTCCCGGAAGACCAGTTTCTGCGTCTTCACCTTCCAGGTAGCGGCGAGGTGTTCGACCGTACAGTCCTTGATCAGACTATACCCGTTATTCAGGTAGATAAAACCGTTGGTAAGGGCGAAGGCAGGGTCATTTTTATAAGTCGTAGGGATTGTCACTTTCAATTCTTCCCCACAGGAAGCGGAATACTGTAAGCCATCCGGTGCGGTATCGAATACGATCTCTACGGCGCCGTTTTCCGGCCGTGTGCATTGGATGTCCATTCGATAAAGGATCTCACTGACCTTGCTCACCTTCACGGTATAGGATTGAGCGTTGACGGCAAAGTTGACCGGAAGCTGTGCCGCAGTATGGATGAGATTGTCCGGAGTTCCGGTCTCGTTCACCGATCCGTTGCCCGTATTGACGAACAGCGATTTATTGGAGAGGGCCAGCATTTTCTGCAGCTGTTCGAGGATTTTTTTGAGTAGCATTCTCGTTGTCGCCACCTCGTTATCGGTATACTGCACTTCTACCAGCCAGGGATCCCAGCCGCTCGAATCCGAGACTTCGGACAGCAAAAGATGCTTCCAGGCTTCCTGCAGGAGCTTCCTGAGCTCTTCGACATCCTTGCCTTGTTTTTCAGCGTATTTGATGAGGTCTTCGGCCATCATCACTTCCCCGCGAGCCTGGTAGGACAGTGCCCGGGTGATGCCATCCGTTTCTACACCGCTTCGCTGCCTGCCCATCCACATAAAGGGGCCGCAGACCTTCATATGCCAGGTGCCTTCGGGTGTGAAGGGATAATCGGGCAGGGTGTAACCCGGATCGTCTTTGATCTTTTGGGCGAGTTCGGTAATGGTAACGAATTTATATCCTTCATCGAGGAGTTTTTTGTAGTTGTCAGCATTCTTTTTCTCCTGTTCCGGGACCTGGTAGAAATTGCTGTTATAATCCAGTGAATTGAATTCTTCCCCGTCATCCAGGAAGGCAATGGTCCATTCGAGGTTATTCAGACTTTTTTTGCCTCCGCCGATCAGGGCCTTGATGGAATCGTTCCCATATTTCACGTTCACCAGGGGGAGCGTCTCATTGTTATACCAACTATTCGGATCGGAGCTGGTAGCGACAATATCATATTTTCCTTTGAGCGCATAAGCCAGCGCCGGCGACCATTGCATCTCCTGTCCGAAGAATACCCGCGACCGTTCAAGCCCCTGTTTGGCAAGGGCCTGGTCGGAGAGCTCGATGGACCGTTGCATATCCAGTGCCGGATAGCCGATAAAGAACTGGTCCGAATAGTGGGCGATGACGAGCTCTATTTGTTTGCGCTTCACGAGTTTTTTGAGCAGCGCCAATACATCGGGATGCTCTTCAGCCAACAGGTCGATGGCGTATCCCTGGATTTCGATATCGGATCTGTATTGTGGGTTCTTATCGAAGAACTGCAGGACTGGGAAAAGGGATTCGCGGATGATGCGTCTTTCGATCTTATAATCGCCGGCGACATATTGCAGGTTAAAGTGAAACATGCCGATCGCGTACTTTTGTTTGATGGGAGGCTTTCCCTGCTTTGGGTTGGATGGAGATGAAAAAAGAGATAAGGAAAAAAACAGGTAAAAGGATAGAAAGGCGGATTTTTTCAGGACCATCGTTTAGCGTATTGATTATAGAGGGATAGAGAATGATTCCCTGATTTCATACTCAGCCCGATTTAGGACCCGATCCGATACTCAGGGAAATTTATCCAGGGAAATTTTGGTAGGATGGCTGAGTTTATAATCGAGGGTGGTCTGGTCGATCCCCGCGCGCCTGTTGGAATAGCCTTTTTTGTATTTTTTTACCCTGGCTTCGAAACCGATGCGATCGCCTTCTTTGAGGTTGCCCAATTTTTCAAACCCTTTGGTGAGGTTGAACCATAGATGGTCGGCTACGAGAAGGCCTTCCCGGTTACGAATGCCAACCAGGAGAATGGTTTCGGTGGAGGAACCCTTATAACCGGATTTTAGGCCGTATTTTTTAAAGATACCGGTAAAGCTGTCGCGCTCTTCGTCCATTTTCTTTAGTTCCTTTCGCATGTCATTGATATTCAAACGGGTTGAAAAAATAACGTAATTTTTTAAAAATATCCTACCTAATATTTTATTCGTACGAAATATTTCCTACCTTAGTCTTATGAAAGCAGAAAACAAGGAACAAGGCAAGAAAGCAGAGCCGACCAAATCAGAGCTTGAGATCCTTCAGGTCCTGTGGAAACACGGGCCCTCTACCGTTCGCTTCGTGAACGACCGGTTGAATGAGGAGAAAAGGGCGGTACAATATACGTCGACTTTAAAGCTCATGCAGATCATGTTCGAGAAAGAGATCCTGAAAAGGGATGAGAGCAATATGAAACACGTCTACAGCGCCGCCGTGGAAGAGCAGAAATACAAAAGTTTCCTGCTGGACCGTTTTGTCGACTCCCTGTATGAGGGATCGGCTGCCAGCCTGATGATGCAGTTGTTGGGTAATAAAAAGGCTTCCAAAAAGGAGCTGGATGAGATCCGTGCCTTGTTGAATAAGCTTGATAAAGAGTGAAGAGAGAATTCTGAAACGAGTATCCTTCCTGAAATACAAAACCGTTAAACTGATTTTTATGAATTTATTACTTGCCGGACAAACGTTCACCGATAAACTCATACATGCTTTCTGTTGGACGCTTATCCATTCCCTATGGCAGGGAATGCTCCTGGCGTTGTTCGCCGGTATTGTAATACTGACCACGAAGCGTTCCGCTCCTGCCCTTCGGTATAGGCTTTTATCGGGGCTCTTCCTGGTTTTTGTAGCGGCTGTGTGCGTAAGTTTTGCCTGGCAATGGCAGGCGGGAGCGGAAACGGCCGATCCCCTTCAGCAGGTATTTACCCGGGAGAACGGTTATTTACAAAACGGTCATTTGCAAAACGGTTCACGGCAGGCAGCGGCACCCGGATTTGGTCGACAGGCCCATTATATTGCTCCTTTAACCGGTCCTTTGCCCGTCAATATTTCCCGGGACCGGAGCCTATTCGCTACGGCTTCTTCCATAAAGCTTTCCTTTTTTGACCGGTTCGCCGCCTATTGTAACAGCCATGCCTATCTCGTCGTGATGATCTGGTTCGTCCTGTTTAGCGTCAGGTGCCTGAAGATACTGGCCAATATCGGCACTATGCAACGACTTCGTCATACCGGTATCCAGGCCCCCCCGGCTTACTGGAAGTCAAGAATTAAAGTACTGGCCGAGCGGTTGCATATAAAGAGGCAGGTGGAGCTATTGGAATCGGAGATCGCGAAGGTTCCCATGATGGCAGGATTTCTGAAGCCCGTTATCCTCATACCCATCGGTCTGCTGGCGCAATTGCCTGCCGACCAGGTGGAAGCCGTGCTTCTGCATGAACTGGCGCATATCCGGCGCAAGGACTATCTTGTCAATATCCTCCAGCATTTTGCGGAGATCATTTTCTTCTTCAATCCGGGTGTGTTGTGGTTATCCTCCCTGCTCAGGGATGAGCGGGAGCATTGCTGTGATGATATGGCGATCGGAGAAACGAACAATAAGCAGCAGTTCATTGATGCGCTCATATCTTTCCAGGAGTACCGGCTCTCGGGCTCTTCCTACGCCATGGGTTTCCCCGGATCTCAAAAAGGGTATCTTTTACAAAGGGTCAAACGTATCATATACAATGACAACAAAGGGCTGGACATCCGGGAGAAAATTTTCCTGGTAGCCTGTCTGTTTATCACGGGTGTGCTGACCCTGGCATTTTCCCAATCGGGCAAGGCGGTGTTTGGCGGTCCTGTTGTGCCGGGAAAGACGGGTGTCTTTGCGCACGGCGGGGTGGATACGATACCCCGAAAGAATTCTTCCAACGGAACGATTGGCGGTGGCTCCGGTGCGGCCAATGAATTTGCATTCGTGGAGGATTGGGACGGAAGAAAAGAAGGAGTTAAAAGATCAAGATCGGGCGACACGGTCACGTACTATAGCAGGGGATACGAGATCGTGACGATGGATTCCACCTTAAAAGCCTTGTTTTATCATGGGCTAAGAATACCGGATGAGAAAATAGTCGATTATACTGACATCATCAATCAAATCATTCTCGAAAAAAATATACAGGCAGTACAGCCTGTTGAACCAGGCATGAGTCAAGCGGAATGGGATCGACAGCAATCGGAGCTGGACGAACAACTGGCCGTCGCCGACAAACGGCAAGCTGACTTTGACAAACAGCTGGCCGATGCCAACAGAGCACAAGCGGAATACGATCTGAGAAACACCAATGGCGACCAGGCTGCGCCGGTTCCGCCCGTACCTGCCCCTCCCGTTCCGTCGGTATCGGTTGGCGTTCCTCCGGTCTCTGCATTGACACTCGACTCCTCTCCGACGCCGATGTTTTATCCCCGGTTCCGGCTGGCGGAAACCATTCCCGGAGGCTCGAATGGCGGTATCCTTCAGCCGAATGATCTGCAAGTTGGGGGTGATACGCTGCCTGATGCAAATGATAAAAGACTGGAAGAAATCCGTGAATACCGGAGAAGACTGCAGGAACAACGCGCGCAGCTCGATCGGCAACAGCAACAACTAAATGAGGAGTACCGCAGGCTCGGAGAGGAAGCAGATAGGTTGTCCGTACAAAGCATTCCTCCGTTGCAAGACATCAATCCCTATGAACAGGAATTGTCGGAACTGACCAGGGCAGGAGATTTGGCGGATTCCGCACAAAGAGAGAAGATTGAAGCAACGATGAAGATCATTTACGAAAAGAATACACAAAGGCGCGAACGAATCGATGCATTTATGAAGCGCCAGGATGTATCTCCGGAAGCAAAAGAAGAATTTATAAAACGGGAGCAGGAAGAAATGGGACGGATGGATGAAAATGTCCGGCGGATGAATGAGAATATGCTGCGCCGGCGCCAGGATTGGAAGCCCCTGCAGCCCCGGAAGCCCGTACAGCCCATGAAACCTCTTTATGCACCAAGAGTGGCTATAAAGCCTTTTGTTCTCCCGATTGTTAAATCTGTCATCGCCGATCTCCAGGCAGAAAAAATAATCACCGATACCCTCGATCTCTCGTTCACGTTGAATGCAGACGTATTGATCGTGAACGGCGTGCAACAATCCGGTAAACTGCATAGGAAGTTCAACGAGAAATATATCAAGACTCCGGATGGGAGTATGATCTATTCCCGAAAAGGCTCCACTATAAATTCGACCACCCATAATATCAAGACATGGTGATGGCTCTCCATTATTATTCTAAACGTATTTAAAAATAAAATCATGTATAAAACGATCGTGAACGGCAGCCTGCTGCTGATAGGAGTGGCCTTTGCCCAAATGACGGCACAAGCTCAGAAAACAGAAACCTCCGGAGGCATGGAGTATACGCTGCATCCGGGCGGTTCCGGCGGCCCTGCTACCGAATACATCAATATTATCAGGGATGGAAAATCTTACCGGATGGTACGAAGCAGGGATAAGATCAGGGAGTTCTATGTCGATGACCGGCGGATACCGGATGACAGTATCGCCCACTATCAATCCGTNNCGCATCGACAGGGAACGAGCCGGGCAGGATAAGGTAGAGGCTGAGAAAGACAGGAGCCAGGCTTTGATCGATCAACAACAAGCTGAGCTCGATCGGCAACAGACAATGATCGATCGGCAACAGGCGGAAAAAGACAAACAGATCGCCGAACAGGATATGCAACAGGCAAAAATGGAGCAGCAGCAAGCCTTCAGGGATCAACAGCAAGCCAAAATGGATCAGGATCAAGCGAACAAGGATCATCGGCAGGCCCACAGCGACCAGGAGTAGGCTGAAAAAGAGATCCAATTCTATAAGCAACAACTAAGGGAATTGGCCGCGGATCTTGTGAAGGACCATATCATTGACGCGAAAAGCGATCTTACCGGGATGGGTCTTAGCGATCAGGAACTGATCGTGAACGGACATCGTCAACCTTCTTCTATCCATGAACGATACAAAAAGAAATATCTCCGGCAAGCCGGCATGGGCCTTTATTACGGAGATGTGGAGTTGGGGAATGGCGTCTTCTTTGAAAAAAAGGATCTGAAGGATCTATAAGATATAAAGGATCTATAAATTAAAGATGACGATATATGACAGACAAAAAACGCAGAAAAAAAATCCCCTTTCATTTCCTTTTATGGGCGCTCCTTGTTTCTATAAATTCTTTTGGACAAGGAAAGTCGAAGGGATTTACAATTATAGGGGAGACTGTCGGTTTTGCAGACAGTACATTCATTTATCTGGATGATATATCGGGTTCCAACGGCACCCATATGGACTCCGCATATATTGTCAATAACCGGTTTGAATATTCTGGTTCCATAAAAAGAAAAACCATACTGGCCACCATTGAAACCCAAAACTACAGTGACTATAAATTTCTGTGGGTTGAAAACTCGGTGATGAATATTAAAGCAGAAAAAGGCCGGTTTAGAAATGCGGCAATTACGGGCTCAAAGACACAGGAAAAGCAGGATGAATTGGATTCCGCCATTGCTAAACATGGAAATGAGAAGGAGCAGGAAATGCTGTTTATCGATCAGAATCCTTCCTCAATTATCAGCGCCTATATACTAAGCGTTTATTGCAAGGGTTGGGGAAAGGATACTACGGAACTGTTATACGGGAAGCTTTCAAAAGACAACAAGGAATCTTACTATGGCAGGAATATATTTAAGTTCATAAGTTTTAATAAAAAAATAGGGATAGGCGACAAATATGCGGATTTTTCACAGGCGAATACACAGGGGCATACCGTGAAATTATCTGATTACAAAGGGAAGGTCGTGTTGCTGGATTTTTGGGCCTCCTGGTGCGGGCCCTGCGTTGAAGAGAATCCCCGATTGGTCGAAGCCTATAAAGAATTTAAAGACAAAGGGTTTGAGATATTAGGCGTGTCCGCGGATAATGATAAAAAATCCTGGTTAAACACCGTCAAAAAGGATAGCCTGGTCTGGCAGAATGTGAGCGAGTTGAATGGCGATGAAAATACAGCGGTGCTTATTTATGGGGTCTCCTATTTCCCTTCGAATTATTTAATCGATCGTGATGGAACGATCATCGCAAAGGATTTAAGAGGAGACGCTTTAGCGGCTAAACTGAAAGAAATATTTAAATAGATCGTTTTATCTGCCTGTTTTACAGGCATGTGGAATTGACTTCGGAATGACCTTATTTCAATTTCTTTACCATCACCGTCCATTCCGGTCCGCTGGATACCTTATNNTATAGCAGAGGCTTTCCGATAAAGGTACGGCCGAAAAGGTCTGTACATAGGGCATCGATCCCTCATAGACCCGCTCATTACCTTTGTTGATCCGTACGGAGATACTGTCGCCGAAATGCAGGGATAACCTGTTGAACAGGGAGTCTCCAATATTCGTCCAGACATTGCCATACTGTATATCGAGGATGGGAATATTGCCGTGGATGGTGCCTTTGTCAAATACAGGCGACTGGTAATCGATCTGTACGACCTGTTTGGGCAGGAGGGGACCTACCTGCTCGAAAGAGATGACACCCGCCGCCAGCCTGGCTCCTATATAGGCGTAGACATCCCGGCCATGGAAGGTATAGGACTTGCCGGAGCCTTTCCGCCTGTTCTTCGTTTCATCGATCTCCCGCACTTCGCCGATCCCCAAAGATTTCGAAATAAGGGTAAGGGTACCGTTA
>PLXD01000182.1 GCA_003151295.1 Chitinophagaceae bacterium
CAACTGCCGGGTATGCGCAAGCAGATAGACCCTGGAACCCTCTCCTCCCGATTCCTGTCCGGAAGAAATAGTGGACTGTATGTCCACCCGGATACGATCATTTCCCTCCCTGGATACACGCATTACCGTCCCTTGTTTATAGGCGGCAGGCAGCAAGCTGCTGATCGCCGTTCCATCGGCCAGCCTGATCGTGGAACGGTATCGATGCCCCGCCCGGGGAGTTAATACAAAATTGCCAATCCCGAATCGGAGCGGGCGGAAACGGACCACGGTATCCTCATCATCTTCCGTTACCGTCCCCGTGCATTCGATACCTCGTCCATATTGGTCGGTCGCCCTGAACGCTATTCTGCCGGCGATATTTTCTACCAGGTTCCCTCCCTCCGGGAAAAAAGCGATGTTGTATTGCAGGGGAGTTTCGACGGCAGGAACTTCCGCTGATTTGCGTGCATTGACAACCGTTATCGTCTTTTCAAAAAACCAGTCGGCCCCATCATTTTTCATCCAACTGGTGTAGGCCCTCAATTTATAATTTCCCGAAAGAAGGGTAAGAGGCAGGTAAACGGACCCGTTCCCATGTCCCTGATGCAAACCGATCTTGGCCTGCAGAACGGGCTTGTTATCTTTATCAAGCCACTCCAGGTAAGCCACTTTGCTGAGATCCAGGGGCCGGTGAAAACGCGCATCGACATTGTACAATTTGAACCAGCAAATTTCACCGGCCAGGTAGAATTCCTTGTCCGTATGCACGAACACCTTCTCCTGCAGATGCTGCGACCGGTATTGGTCCAGGTCATTTGCCAGGCTGACCGGAACCGGCTCCTGTGAACCGGGTTGAGATCCGGTCTG
Organism: Chitinophagaceae bacterium; assembly: GCA_003151295.1. Classification (GTDB taxonomy): domain Bacteria; phylum Bacteroidota; class Bacteroidia; order Chitinophagales; family Chitinophagaceae; genus Puia. The sequence goes on from PLXD01000182.1 coordinate 850, forward strand.
GCCGCCCGGCTGAAGCCCTGACTGCGATCCTGACTGCCCCTTTGCAGGGGTCAGCAGAGCCAGCATGGTTAGCAGGAGAAGAAGCGCCGGCGCCGTTTTAACAAGCAGCATCCTGCCATTCGCCGGTATCCTGCTTGTTTGTCTGCTGTGTTTCATCCGTTATTTTTTTAATGGTCGGACCGTTTAAAAAAGTTTTACATAAGGTATCAATTAGGCCAGAAGGATGGGTCGATGGTGGTGCCGCCCTGCACAGTGCAATCTACGCAATAGCGCTGGTTGGCATACCATCCAACGAGTATGTGCGAGGAACCCGGCTCCAGCGGAATAAAGGACTCCGTATAGAAATATTTTATCAGGGAATCCGGCTGGTTGGAGACCACCGTATCTGGCTGAGCGCAGGAAAAAGCATAATACCAGGAAGAGATTTCCGATCGACGAATGAAGATCCGCTGCTGCTGTACCGTTCCCGCAGAGACATAACCGATCACGGGTTCATTGGAATTGGTCAGGCAGTGAATATTTCCGGTCAGTTGCGAAGGCTGGGGGTCGAAAATGGTTCCCAGCGATTCGGTGTTCCCCCGCATAAGGCTTAAATAATTATACCCGCTATCCGTCAGGGCATATTGCCTGACCAGGGTACTATAGAGCACGCTGATCTGTTCGGAATTCTCCGCTATCTCATTGAGTTTCTGAAGATAGATCACATCTTTTGACAATTTGGCCGAGGTGGCGATGAGGATATTGGAGGAACTCCGATTGCGCCAGCAACGGTAGATCTCATCCTGGGGAGGCCTGTATTCGACGGTAGAGGGGGGAATATATTCATAAAGGGATTCTTGCGCGGAATGGTATTCCCATGTTTCATCGTAGTTCCACTGGTAATAGCGGGTGTTGCCCCCGTCGTCATGCGTGTTGACATAGATCGCAACGCCATCGGCCCCTGCCACCCAACTCACGCTGTCGATAAGTGGGATCACCTTGTATTGCGCGAAATCGGACAGGTAGATACCGCCGATCGTCGTCCTGATCCGCACACGATATTTCGTGGAGGCATTAAGGGGCAGCGTATCTGCACTATACACGCCGCCGCCCTGCTCTGTCAGGGGATAGACGGAATTATCATTCCCCTCCACCTCCACGATGGCGCCCAGCTCCTGCGGGTTGGTCGTGTCCGCGGATAGTTTAATGGTGCGGCTCAGCATGAAGCTGGTCGGGGTGTTTCCGCTGATATATCCCTCTACGACCAGGTATCCCGTTGTCGGGGAAACATAGGGGCTGTTATACGGTTGTTTGCATTGCAGCAAGGGGATGACAAGGACCAGGAGGATGAACAGTAGCCCTCCCGGAAATTTCCCCGGTTTTCTCCTGTCCGAAGTCTTTACAGTATGATCGTCCTGGTATGTCTGCCTGATATATTTCATCGTCCTGATCTTTTTTAAACAATTAATTCGGCCAGAAAGAAGGCTTGTTGGTCGTACCACCCTGCTGCGTGCAGTTTATGCAATACGTGTAATTCGAATAAATCCCTGGGATCCACTTCTTCCGGAACGACCAGCCAGCCCGTCGCAGGGGAAACATAGGGGCTGTTATAGGGCTGCTTGCATTGCAGGAACGGGGTGACACCGACCATGAAGATAGATACAGGCAATATTGTTTTGAATGTTCTTCGCACTGTTGCTCTTTTAAAACCTGATATTAAAGTTAACAAAGGGTATCAGACTGCCGAAAATGGATAGCTTATAGCCGTTAACGACGCCATTCTCCGACACATAATACACGGAATAGGGATTCTTCCGGCCGGTGAGATTGTACACGCCGATCGTCCAGGAATTGTGGGTCTTCTGATGAACTTTATGATTCCCGTCTATATTCATGGACAGATCGGTACGGAAATAATCGGGGATGCGATAGGTATTCCGGTCGGCATACAAGGTTCTCTCCGAACCGGCATAATAGAATACCCCGATCGGTAGCGTGATGGGACGACCCGTACTGTAAGTGGCGTTCAGCGAAACGCTGAAACGGTGGGACACCCGGTAGTTGCCGACAAAAGTACCGTCATGAGGCTTGTCATAATTAGCCGGGTAATAGTTTCCGTTATTAATAAGCTCTCCGGCATTGGGATCATCCTGGCGGAGAAGGGTCCTCGAATAAGTATAACTGAACCACCCGTTGAATTTACCGGTGAGTTTTTTAATCAGCAACTCTACCCCGTAAGCCTTACCCTGCGTCTCAAGCACGTCCGTTTCAATATGGTGATTCATGACCAGCACCGCACCGCTCTTGTAGTCCAGGTAATCATGTATTTGCTTATAATAGACTTCGATAGAGGTCTCGATCGTATTGGCCTTAAAATTTCTGTAGAGACCAAGGGAGACCTGGTTTCCATTTTGCGGTTTAATATTGGGGTCACTCAGTTTCCAGATATCGGTAGGCGCCATCGCGGTTGTATTGGACAGCATGTGGATATACTGGCGTGAGGTATTATAGCCGGCTTTTATCGAAAGATTATCGTTTAGCACATACCTGGCCGATAGCCGGTATTCGGGGCCCCCATAGGTCTTGATATTCTTCCCGGACCCATATACCGTCGCACCAACCTGGTTGTCCACCGTGACAGGCAGACCGGGGGCATAATTGTTAACGGTGCTGGATCCCAGGTAGTTAAACACAGAATATCGGATACCTCCTTCCACAGAAAGCGCACTGGTCACCGTATAACGATCGCTTAAATAGAGGGCGCTCTCCTGGGCCTGCTCCCGCTGCAATGTGTCGGGAATAACAGAAGATCCTTTCCCCAGGGGTGTATAGTATCCCGGATGAATCTTGTAGCGCAACGTATTGACCCCGAATTCCAGGGTATGGCTTGCACTAAGAAAATAGTTGAAATTCGATCTGAAATAGAGTTGATTGATATCAAAACCCATTTTGTAGGCATCGACGGGATTATTGGCACTGGAGATATTATACTGGTAGCGGTCATAGCCGGTCGTCATCACACTGAAAAATTTGTTGTTGTAGATATGCTTCCATTTCAGGGAGACATTCCGGTTGCCATAACTATAGGTAGTATCGTTGTTGAGGTTGAAGCGGTCCTGGCTCATGTAGCCCGTGACATACAGGTTGTTCTTGTACTGGTCCGGCAAGTCTTTCAGCAGCCAGTTAGCATACGTGGTCCTGCCACCCAGGATAAAGGAAGTCTTGTCCTTCACGATCGGACCTTCGATGTTAACACGGCTGGTAAGCAGGCCGATACCAGCGGAGCCGGTGATATCTTTTTTGTTCCCCTCCCGGCTATTGATGTCCAATACGGAGGAAAGACGTCCCCCGAACTTAGCGGGAATACTGCTTTTATAAAGCTCTACGTCCTTGACCACCTCCGGGTTGAAGGCCGAGAACATCCCGAAGAAATGGGCGGTATTGTAAATCGTGGCATCGTTGAAAAGGACGAGGTTCTGATCCGCCGACCCCCCCCTCACATTCAGACCCGTACTCGCATCCCCGACGGTCTTTACGCCCGGCAGCATCATGACCACGCGCAGTACATCCGCCTCGCCAAATACAACGGGAACCTGCTTGATTGTTTTTATATCGATCTTCTGTACGCCCATTTCCGTCCTCTTTACATTGCTCGCCTTCTCCGCGGAAACGGTAACTTTTTTCAGGGTCATTACCTGCGTATGCAGATCGATGTTCATTTTTCCATCTCCATATACCATGACCATCCTGCGCGTGTCGTGCATGCCGATACTCTGGATATTAAGGATATGACGACCCCGGGGCAGGGAAATAGAATAATATCCGTACTGATCGGAGGCTACTCCTATCCGTGGGTTTTCAACATAGATGGAAGCCCCCCCGATAGGCTCCCCCGTTTTGTTATCACGCACATAGCCGGCTACGTTGACGATGCCCTGCAAGGGACCGGATATCTTTTCGCCGACCACATAGAGCTTGTTCTCCAATGTGGCGACCTGTTTCTTGCCCACCTCTTCCAGGTAATCCCTGACGGTATCGCTCTGGGCCAGCCTGCCTTTTTCCGTATTCCCCTTATCGAAAAAGTCCGGGGGCAGATCCGTTCTGATGGCTTCGCCCCTGGCGACAAAAACCTGTTTCTGACGGTCGATGGAATAGCTGATACCCGTGCCTTCTAAAGCCTGATCCAGTACTTTGGTAAAAGGCTGCTGGTCTACGCGTATATCCATATGTGTGGTGTCAAAATCGACGGTATCATAAAAGAAACGAAAACCGGTCTGTTTCTCCAGCTCTTCGAGGAGGGCCGGGATGCGAATCCCTTTCAGGTCCAGGGTGACCTTCACCTCCTGATCCTTTTGAGCAAAGGACCGGCCGCCCAGCATCAGCAAACATATAGCGGTCATCAACATGGTATGAAAATGTCTCATGAGCAGATTGTTATTGATTGACCGCATTTGCGACCTTATTATTATACCAGGCCGAAACTTTAATGAGCGTATTCTCCTCGTCCCTACGCATGCTAAGATCGTTCTTCCGTATAAATTTCTTCACCTCTCCGCTCTGGTCATTCAGCGCGTGCAACAAAGATCTTTTATTGTTGACAGCGTAATAGGTTTGTCCTTTTTTCAGGTAATAAGAGGTCGTATGGATAATAAATCTCCTGATCTCCCCGGAAGTCAGGTCCTCCTGGACGACCTTTTTTTCCCTTTTAAGCAAGGTGGTACGCCCCTGGCAAAGCTCTTCGTAAAAACCCACGCGCGGCGCGGAAGCATTTAAACTATCTCTAAGATGTATAAACGGATGGCTCCCGATTGTAAACCGGTCGACTTGCTCATTGATCAGGGAAATTTTATAGATGTTATAAGGGTCGTTGATCACGACCTGTTCGTTTACAAGGTCATACACGAGGTCGAGGTCCCCGTAAAGGATACCGTCATAAAATACGGATCCCTTTTGCATATGACCATCGTCGAAAAAAGGATGCCCGTCTTTGATCAGATAGGCATAATCCGCATATTGGCTTCCTCTGTAAAGGCCTGATTCCGGAGCGAGATACTGATCGGNNGGTTTACAAGGCTGTCCTTATCTCTCGTCGATTGAGCCTGGGTTTGATTAAACAGGCAACCAAAAAATAACGCGGAAAGACAAAAGGATAAGGCTGACAATCTCATAAAGCAGTTTTGGATACTTCGAAAAGGCCGGTTTCGGAAATTCTTACTCATACAATTTATAAAAAACCTTATAAATCAGGACAAGATTATGTTTTTTTATATGAATGGGGCAGATAGGAGATTATGAGGGCCAAATATACCGCCCCATTTGCAGGATCAGATCCGGGTCGGGACAGTTATCCAGCCATCGCTCTTTTTCCGAGAATTTACAGACCCCGGGATAGTCACCTTCCCGGCCCTGCATATCCCCGATAAGCTGGAAGTGCAGGTGCGGCGGCCAATTGCCGTTCTCGAAGCGCATGCCGAATTCGCCGATCACTTCTCCTCTACATATCCGTTTGCCTTGCTCGAGATTTTTCAGGGAATTGAGACTTAGATGGCCATAGAGCGTATGAAAGAAGGCGCCTTCCAACGGGTGTGTCAGGATGAGAGTAGCACCATAATCGCTGTCATGGTTATTGAAAGCAAAGCTATGTACGATGCCGTCGAGCGGCGCCATGACTTTTGTGCCTGCAGGTCCCCATATATCGATGCCCAGGTGCAGACGACGGGGCTCGTCTGCGGCATCGAAATGCACGCTCCGGGCATAGAGCGTCCGATGCTCGCCATAACCGCCAAACCCATAGCGGCAATGGGCATCCTTCAGAATGGCATTGATATATTGAGCGAAGATTTCCGTATCGGCGATCTTTCCCGGGCTGAGCGTCTTATTGCCGGCAGTGAAGTCGAAGGGGTACAGCTGATCCCTCAACGGGTCGAATGGGACGACCGGAAGGAAAGAGCGGGCATGCTCCCTTAGTATTTCTTGAATGGTCATGTGTTCAGTTATACCTCCTACAACACCACATTGATCATCTTGTTTTTCACATAGATGACTCTCTTGGGCGGCTTGCCGTCCAGCCATTTCTTCACGATCTCGTCGGCCAGGATCATCTCTTCTACCTGTTGCTGGGTGGCGTCCAGGGCGATATTCAATTCCGTTCTCGTTTTACCGTTGATCGCAATAGGATAGTTTTTAACGGACTCTACGAGGTATTTCTCTTCTACCCCGGGATAGGTGGCGTTGAGGATCGATCCCGTATTACCGCTCAGATGCCATAATTCCTCACACACATGCGGAGCATAGGGAGTCATAATGATCAGCAGCTTCTCCAACACTTCCTTCTTATGACATTTAAGGTCGTGCAGCTCGTTGACGCCGATCATCAGCGCGCTGACACCCGTGTTGAAAGAAAATCTTTCCGTGTCTTCTTCGATCTTCTTTATCGTCTTGTAGATCACTTTCAACTCTGCATCCGTGGCTTTATCGCTGTTCCACGCTTTCCCTTTGACTTCGTCATAGAACAGACGCCAAAGCTTGCGCAGGAAGCGGTGAACCCCTTCGATACCCTTGGTATCCCAGGGCTTACTCTGTTCGACGGGACCGAGGAACATTTCATACATGCGGAAAGTATCGGCGCCATATTTAGCGACGAGGTCATCGGGATTAACGGTATTGAATTTGGACTTGGACATTTTCTCCACTTCGACTCCGCATACATATCGGCCTTCCTCCAGTATAAATTGTGCCGAATCATATTCTGGCCTCCACTTTTTGAAAGTCTCGGTATCCAATTCTACTCCATCCACTATATTCACATCCACATGCAGTTGAGAAATGGCGATCGAACCAGGTTCGATATTGTTGTCCCCGAATATATTCCTGACCGCCAGGGTGATCAGTTCGTGAAATTCCACGGTTCCTTCCATGGCCCGTATCCCATGGGAAATAAAGACCGGAGTATGCCTCGAAAGTTCTTCCAGTGTAGTATCTCCATGCGTTCCCTTCAACTCGATCCTGTATACGAACCGGCTGCTGCCCTGTATCATCCCCTGGTTCACCAGTTTCTTATACGGCTCGTCATGGCCTATATGACCAAGATCGAATAAGGCCTTTGTCCACATACGGCTGTAGAGCAAGTGGCCTACCGCATGTTCCGTCCCGCCAATATAAAGGTCTACCTGCCCCCAGTAATCGGAAGCCTCCCGGCTGCAAAAAACAGCATCGTTATGAGGATCCATATAACGCAGGAAATACCAGGACGAGCCCGCATAACCGGGCATCGTATTGGTCTCAAGCTCACGCGAAGACCAGCCCTTCACATTCGCCAGCGGCCCCTCGCCTTCGGGACCGGGACCATATTTCTCCACATGGGGCAATTCCAGGGGAAGCTCTTTTTCATCCAGCGGGTAAGCGATGCCGTCCAGCCATAAGATCGGAAAGGGTTCGCCCCAATAGCGTTGACGACTGAAAGCTGCATCCCTCATCCGATAATTGACCTTCGCGGTGCCGATGCCCATTTCTTCCAGCTTCTTATTAACGATCGGGATGGCATCCCTCATTACGATCCCATTTAGGAAACCGCTGTTCTTAAGCCGGACGTCCTTCGTGGGATTGGCCTGCTCGCCGTTATAAGCATCTCCTATTATATTAGTGATGGGAATGTCAAAATGCTTCGCAAACTTAAAATCACGCTCGTCACCGCAAGGCACGGCCATAATGGCGCCGGTGCCATAACCCGCCAATACATATTCCGATATCCAGATGGGGATCTCATGGCCATTGAAAGGATTGATCGCATAAGCGCCGGTAAAGCAGCCGCTGATCTTTTTCTCCGCCTGTCTTTCTCTTTCGCTGCGACTCTTCACATAGGTGATATAGTCGTCTACGGCCCCCCGATGTTCGGGGCTGGCAATGAAAGGGATCCATTCCAATTCCGGCGCCACAACCATGAAATCCACCCCGAAGATCGTGTCCGGCCGGGTCGTATATACACGCAATTTCCGCTCTGCAGCGCTATTAATGACAAACTCTATTTCCGCCCCATAGCTCTTTCCGATCCAGTTGGTCTGCATTTCTTTCATCGCTTCACTAAACTCGATCCGATCCAGCCCTTCCAGCAGACGATCCGCGTATTCCGTGATACGGAGGTACCATTGCCTCAGTTTCCTCTTGATTACGGGGTAGCCTCCCCGTTCGCTTACACCATTTACCACCTCGTCATTGGCCAGCACAGTACCCAAGGCCTCGCACCAGTTCACTTCTCCAAAGCCGCAATAGGCCAGGCGGTAATGCATGAGTATTTCCCGTTGCCTTCTTTCATCATAGGCTGCCCATTCAGCTGCGGAGAACCGCAGCGACGGCTCTCCCGGACAGGAATGAGGTCCATTCCCGGACCGCTCAAACGCTGCGACCAGCGCGGTAACAGGCAGGGCCTTATTCTGCACCCTGTCATACCAGCTCCCGAACAACTGCAGGAAGATCCATTGGGTCCATTTGTAATAGGCAGGATCACTGGTCTGCACCTGACGGTCCCAGTCAAAACAAAAACCTATATTATCCAGTTGCTTTCGGAAATTGGCGATATTGGCCTCCGTGGACACAGCCGGGTGAATGCCGTGATCGATCGCATATTGCTCCGCAGGCAGCCCGAAGGCATCATATCCCATCGGATGCAGGACATTAAACCCTTTTAATCTTTTAAACCTGGAATAGATATCACTGGCAATATACCCCAGCGGATGTCCCACATGCAGGCCGGCTCCGCTAGGATAGGGGAACATATCCAGGACATAGCATTTGGGTTTTGCAGGATCATTACTGACTTTATAGACGCCTTCCGCCTTCCACTGATGTTGCCATTTCTTTTCGAGTTCCCTGAAATTATATTCCATGATTCGTAAGCGATGTTGAGAAAAAGTTAAAAAACGCTCTTTCGAAAATAATGCGCCGACCAAAGCGTTTAGAAGAGGGCAAAAATACGAAATGCGGGGTGATTACGACGAAAGAAAGAGTGGTAATATGGCAGCAAATCCGTTATTTTTGTCCATTCAATTTGTTAGTAACCCGGAAAAAACAATAGTTCATTATGGCGCAATTCGGAAAAGGATATGCCAAACGTTCTACTCCTTCCTATTTTATGGCCATCGTGGGGGTATCCCTGGTGCTATTTCTGCTGGGCCTTTTAGGATGGATCGTGATCAATGCCAACAAACTGGGGCAAAATTTTAAGGAAAATATTCAGGTTCAGGTATTTGTGAGGGAGAACGTCTCCCCGAAGGATAGCGCAGCGCTCGTCAGCTATATTGCTGCACAACCCTATACGAAGTCCTATGAATACCTGACAAAAGAGCTGGCAAAGCAAAAATACTTGAATGATGGAAACAAGGATTGGGGGACTGTGCTGGATAAGAACCCCCTACCGGCCAGCATTAATTTCTTTATAAAAAGCCAGTACGCCGTCGCCGATTCGCTGACCGTGATCCAAAACGACCTTTCCCAAAACATCGCGGTGAGCAATGTGCAATACAACCGCTCCCTTGTGACCAACCTGAATAATATGATCCGAAAGATCAGCCTGGTACTCCTCGGGGTGATCATAGGTATTTCCATACTCGTAATCATCCTGATCGACAATACCATCCGCCTCGCCATGTTCAGTAACCGGTTCCTCATCAAGACCATGCAAATGGTAGGTGCCACCCGTTGGTTCATTGCCAAGCCCATGGATATCCGTGCACTTGTCAATGGTGCCTTGAGCGGCATCATCGCCATCACCGGTGTCCTCGGCGTCATCCTGGTCACGGAGAACTATATACCTGAAATGCGGGCCCTCCGGGATTATCCCTTTTTAGCGGCGATGTTCCTCATGATGGTACTGCTGGGCATCGGTATTTCCTTTGTCAGTACCCACCGCAGCGTCCTGAAATACCTGAAAATGAAGTTGGATGACCTGTACTAATCGTCTATTTGGTGATTCTTAGGATTACCGTATATTGCAGGCCCAATAAATAACTACTATTTGTATGGCAAACATTAAAGCTGATAATAAAGCGGACAATAAAAAAGCCGTCCCGGCCAAACCGGTTGCAGGCAAGGCTTCCGGAACAAAACAAAATATACATTCCGCCACCCCCCTCTTCGGGAAGGAGAATTACCGGTGGATGCTGATCGGCATCATCATAATGGCCCTGGGCCTGCTTTTGATGGCCGGCGGCAAGAGCAAGGACCCTAATGTCTTCGACCCGAAAGAAGTTTATAGCTTCACCAGAATCACCCTGGCCCCCATCCTGATCCTGGGCGGCCTCGCTCTGGAGATCGTGGCCATTTTCAAAAAGAACAAAAAGACAGCAGAATAAGCCGCTGCCCCCTATGGGGTCATAAAAATACCACAAGCCGCTAACCACGCTATCCTTTCTGCATTCAGCTGCTGTAGAAAGAGTAGCGTGTCTTTTTTTCAGGAATAAAGACATATTTTTACCACTAGAAAACAACCAATTACCTGCATGGACTTCGTACAAGCTATTATACTCGCAATCGTGGAAGGACTGACTGAATTCCTGCCCATTTCCTCCACGGCACATATGAAATTCGCCAACCCTATCATAGGCGTCAAATCGACACCTTTTTCAGACATGTTCGAGATCGTGATACAGTTGGCAGCGATACTCGCGGTAGTGGTCGTTTACTACCGGAAATTCTTCGATATATCCAGGATCAACTTCTATCTCAAACTGATCATCGCCGTGATCCCCGCGATCATATTCGGAGCCCTGCTCAAGAAACATATCGACAACGCATTAGGCAACCTCCACTTCATCGCTTATGTGATGATCGGCGGCGGTATCATATTCCTCTTTGTAGACCGCCTGTTCCGCAATCCCAAGATCAATGACGAAGCTCATATATCCAAAACCACCGCTTTTAAGATCGGCTGCTTCCAGGTCCTTTCGATCCTTTTACCGGGGGTGAGCCGCAGTGCAGTCACCATCCTCGGAGGTATGAGCCAGCGGTTGACCCGAAAAGCGGCGGCGGAATTCTCTTTTTTCCTGGCCGTGCCGACCATGATGGCCGCATCGGCAAAAAGCTACTGGGATTTACATAAGATCCACCCCGAAGCGCTGACCAACGACAATTACACCATCCTTGCCATTAGTAGCCTGCTAGCCTTTATCGTCTCCATTTTTGTCATCCGTTACTTCATCGATTTCCTGAAGAAATACGGTTTCAAGGTCTGGGGCTATTACAGGATTGTGGTAGGCGTCTTCATGCTCATATTATTGTGGAGAGGAATCGTCTGATAAGAAAGGGGAGGACCTTCCTATAAATTTTTCGCCATGTCAACTGCTTCCAGGAAAGTCATTAACGGATGGGCCATGTATGATTGGGCTAACTCCGTCTACAACCTGGTCATCACGACGACTTTTTTCCCGATCTATTTTACTGCCGCCACCAGGAAGCATTTCGGCAGCGAGATGATTCCCCTTTTCGGGCGGAAATTCGTAAACTCATCCATATATAGTTATTCACTGGCTGCGGCCTACCTTCTGATCTCTTTATTTTACCCAATCCTCACATCTGTTGCCGATACGAGGGGAAATAAGAAGAATTTCATGCGCTTCTTCTGCTATATGGGCGCGGCCGGGTGCAGCGCGCTATATTTTTTCGATGGGTCCAACCTGACCCTGGGTATTCTCGCCTTTATGCTGGCTTCCATGGGATATGTGGGCAGCCTGGTATTCTACAACGCCTACC
>PLXD01000424.1 GCA_003151295.1 Chitinophagaceae bacterium
TCGCCGCCTATGCCAATGTTTATCACAACGCTTTCCTGTTTGATGACCAGGACCTGATCATTACAAACCGGTTTCTACGGGACTGGATCCATCTGCCGGATCTTTTCACACACTTGAATTACGCCGGATCGGGGCGCGAGGGCTCTTTTTATCGCCCCATAACAATGCTGATGTACATGGTTGTATACCAGATGTTCGGCTTATCACTGCCCGCCTATCATGCCCTGAATGTTGTCCTGCATGCCATCAACGCCGGGCTTGTGTACCGGCTGGGCAGGAAACTGGGCTTTACCGCCGGGGCGGTTTTTTCAGCGGCGCTGCTCTGGAGCTTACATCCGCTGCATACCCTGGATGTCACCTACATAAGCTCCACGCCGGAACCTCTCTATACGCTGTTCAGCCTTCTGGGGCTGTTGGCGCTCCTGCCTGATATTTCGTCGCGTAAACTATACATCTCTATTGTGCTGGTCCTGCTGGCGTTGGGCAGTAAGGAGACTGCCGTCGTTTTTCCGGCGCTGCTCACGGGCTGTCTTTTCCTCAGCAGCAAAGACCGTCTGAAGCCAGCCCTATACGTCAGAACATGGCCATTCTGGTTGTTGTCAGCTCTTTACGCCGTAATATATACACATACGTACAATGGTTCTCTTTTTGAAAGCCACTCTCCCGATCTTGAAGCCTATGCGCACCAGATTATTCCCCGCATCATGACCTGCCTTGCCACGCTGCCTGTATATCTAAAACTGATTATTTATCCGACCAACCTGCATATGGAGCGTTACTTTCCTGTCTTCGCGTCTTTNNTATGGTTTCCGAGGGCTGGATGTATTTGCCGACTATCGGTCTTTTCCTCGGCGTAGCGCAGACTCTGGCCGTCTGGCTCAATAGCCCGACATTTAAAGGAGCGCCGATCATTGCCGCCGCTGCAGTGGCCATAGCAGCCCTGCTCTTTGGTATGAAAACATATTCTCAAAATGAAACCTATCGTAACCCCGTTACGTTCTACGAGAATATTATCCACAGTGACGGGAACCGCTCGCGCGCTTATCCAAATCTTGGCCTTTACTATCTGGATGAAGGCGACTTTGATACTGCCGTAAAGTTTCTCCAGTCCGCTTTAGAAAACCCGGGAGAACCAGACCGGCCCATTGGCCAGCTGTCCGAGGCCACGCTGCATGTGCAACTGGCTTTGGCCTATCTGAGAATCAGTCTGGATGAAGATGATCAGGTTGCGCCTGATGCGGTTATAAAGGCTCTGTCTTACTCAACCCAAATTCCCGAGGCGATCGATGAATTAAACAAAGCATTGAAACTCAATCCCCATTTTGTCCTTGCCCACACGTTATTAAGAACTATATATAGCTGGCAGGAAAGCCAGAAGGGGGAAGTAAAATAAAAAGATCCTCTCGTCGCCTTGTACCACGTCAGGCCCGTTTAGTTGAAGGGGAATTTTTTTTGCATATCTTGATGTTTATTTCTTCCGCTGCGGAAGAGTGAAGAAAAATGTTGTGCCCTGACCTGCTCCATTTGATTCGGCCCATATCTGACCGCCATGCCGGGTAATGAATTGCCCCGCCTCCAAAAAAGGAGAAGGCCGACTGTGTCTATGAGCCAGCCGGCCTCCCTTTCCGAAGAACACCCTCGCGGGCGCTTTTCAGAAATATTATTCGGACTCTTGGTGGTCATCATCAGGAACAGAGCCGGGTTTACCCCCTTTTTCTTTGATCTCAGGGCTTACTTTTCTACCCTGATCCACGTCCTGTTTTTGAAAATCGTCATCTCCGGTTTCAGGTCTAGAGGACGGTGCCTGTGGTTTTTTATACTGCTGATTTTCTGATTGATTACTCATGATATTTTCTCCTTGCTTTGTTGGGTGGAATTCCAATAGAGCACTGAGGGAGAGTTGAGGCTTTGACAGTCGTCAAAAAAAGCAATTTTATCCTGATTGATGGGAGCTGGACTCTGTGACTCTAAAGTATTATTCTCAGGCTCATTAAAATCCGGAGACAGGGCCATGGCTGAATCATTGTCGCTTCCTATGCGTAACGATAAAGAAGAGATTTATCGTGCTTTATTGCCACAGATTAAAGCTGTGATCGGCGGCAGCGATGACCTGATTGCCAATCTGGCGAATGTTGCGGCTATCCTGAAGCAGGCTTTTGATTTTCATTGGGTTGGTTTTTACAGGGCCCTGTCATCCGACAATCTGGTGCTTGGGCCGTTTCAGGGCCCGCTGGCCTGCGTCACTATTCCCTTCGGAAAGGGCGTCTGCGGAATGTCAGCCGGAGAACAAAGGACCATAGTGGTGCCTGATGTCGATAAGTTCCAAGGCCATATCGCCTGCAGCAGCCTGTCAAAATCGGAAATTGTCGTGCCCTTGGTGCATAACGGCGAAACGAAGCTGGTTTTGGATATTGATAGTGATGTACTCAATGATTTCGATACCATTGATCAAACTTATCTCGAACAGATTATCAGACTTATCCAGCTTCAGAACTTTCCTGATGAGGGATAAGGCTCTGCGCTAAAACGCTTATTTGTGCAGGGGGTAATAATTATGGATTATTTATTATTTGTGCGTTAAAAAGAAAATAATCCCCCGGATAAAATTGGGGAAACTTTGCAATTCCTGATATTATTTGTATGGGGCCTTCCTAATTCTTTTCTTAAATCCATATGACAACGTTTCAGGCTCCGGATTTCTTCCGGCATCTAACCTATGGGGGCATAAGTGGACAATAAAAGGCGGATGTTTCTGGAGGGTGCTTTTAACGTCATCGGTGCTGTGACGTTCCTGCTTTTTGCGGCTGTTGTGATAATGGATTTTTACACGACACACCGGTTGAGTAGTCTTTTGATATTTATTCATACTTTCATGTTTGTCGTATTTTATATTGTCCGTAAAGCGCCGCCAAAAGAAACAAACTGGTCCATACGCGACTGGCTGGTCGTTGCCGGGTCAATGGTCGTTTATAATTTTCTGGCTCCCGCAGCGCAGATACACGATCTTTTTATCATGCAGGTTTTGCAGATTATCGCGCTGGGTATTTTTCTGGCCGGAATGTTGTCGTTGAACAAAAGCTTTGGCCTTGTCGCGGCTAACAGGGGAATTAAGTCCTCCGGCATTTATAAATATCTGCGCCATCCTTTATACGCGGCCTACTTTTTAGAAGGAATTGCCTTTGTAGCGCAAAATATGACAGCCAGGAATATTATCGTATTGATCGTATGGACGGTCTTTCAGTTCCTGCGCATTTTCGCCGAGGAGCAATACCTGTCCCGTGATCTCGTTTATGTGGATTACATGAAAAAAGTGCG
>PLXD01000486.1 GCA_003151295.1 Chitinophagaceae bacterium
GCTCTTGAACACGGCTTCTTCGATCTGTACCAGCGCTTTTTCAAAAGCCACTTTCGTTTCCTCTTCACTGGCCTCGCCCGCTTTCCAGAAATCGAAAAGGACGGCGAAATCCTCTACGGCCGTGTCCACCGATTCGAAAAGCTTGACCCAGTATTCATTCAGCTTGATATTCTTAAGAATCTCCGTTGCCCTTTTGTTGTCGTCCCAGAAGCCCGGGCTTAGCGACAACTGTTTCTCTTCATTGATCTTGTATTGGCGGTTAGCGACGTCAAAGAAACCTCCTCAGGACGGTAACGCGATCCCTCATACTCTTGATTTGTTCTTGTGTCATAGATTATATGCTGGTTATCAATTATTTATGCGCCGGATTTAGTAAAATTTTCCTCAATGACCCACATTCCATAGAATAATAGCCGACAAAGGTACATAAAAAAACCCCCTCACTTAGGAGAGCCCTCTAAAGACTTCGAAGCAAGCCCGGTCAACTGGGCTGAGCTTACATTGAGAAAACATTGATGCAATACTTAGTATATTGGATGAAATTATTTTCATGGATTTACTTTCAGATATAATAGAAGAACCTAAAATAGCTCCTATCGGATATAGGATATCTGCTTCTCTTATTGACTTCCTTGTATATTGGCTTGTCGGAATTATTTTAGGACTTTTATTTAGAGAGACCGGAACAGGCAACAATGGGTTGAGTGTTCATTTGTCAGGAATTCCGGCAGCTCTTCTTTTCCTTACTATGTTTGCCCTTATACCTATTCAGGAGGGGTTAACTGGTAAAACAATTGGGAAGCGCATTGTAAAGATTAAAGTTATAAGCGAAGATTATTCAGAAGGGTCTGTAGGAAGATCTATTGCCAGGCATTTATTTGATTTTGTCGATATGATTTTTTTAGTGGGATTAATTGTAGCCTCGGTCACCCTGAAAAAGCAAAGGATTGGAGATTTAATTGCAAAAACAATAGTGGTCATTGATTAATACTTGCAGGTCATCCAGCTCAAAATCGATGTGCATAACTCGGTGCATAACCGGTGCATAACCAGGCAGCCTAAAATTTGGAAACTGGTAGTTGAATAATGTATCTTAGATGTACAATTGAGAAGCGAAAATCAATAAACCGAAAAACGCAACTCAAAGGGGAAGTGGAAGCCCGAAAGGGCTGAAACAACTCAGAAAAGCATCGGGTCAGTAAGTATTGCGACTTAGGTCAAGATACTGAAAAAGACTTGGTGCTTTTTCCATTTTGACCATACTCCCCATAGTCCCCTCTTTGACTATAGTCCCTCTTTAACCTTAGTTCCCTCTTTAGCCTTAATTCCCGTTCATTTTGTTACGGATCTTGTATTTCGACGATTTAAACAATGATTTGGTCGATCCTTATTTCCACAAATCCTCTCGTTTTTATATATTTAGTTGAAATGAATAAGTGACGGAATGTTGATGAAAGAATATATACCGGCAGCACTATTACAAAAATATATCCATCGCTACTGGATCGTAAGCAGCCCCGACGCCATGCCCCCGGAAAAATGCTGAATGGACGGATTTGTCAAACTCTTCATCTACCTCAATGATAACCTGCCGGAATACCATGATAGCGAAGGCCGGCAGAAATACTGGGGAGATGGCATCGGGGGCCATCAGACAGACGGCGACCTTGTGATCCAAACTCCTAAAAACCTGAAGCTCATCTTCTGCATCTTTCGACCCTTCGGATTTTACCGCCTTTTTAAAATCCCCATCCACCTGCTGAATAATAAGGTGGTTCCCCTCGAAGTTTTTCTCGGCAAGCGCACCCCTGAATTCAAGGAGAAAGTACTGTCCGCACCTTCGGACGAAACTAAAATAAGGATGGTGGATGATTTTTTTGGTTCACTCGTCCGGCAATTGCACACTCCCTACCGATCAGCCGTCGAGTTTGCACAGGACCTGATGCTCCAAAACAATGGGCTGGTCAATATCGAAAATCTTTCTAACCAACTCAATATCTCCCGGCGCTCCCTGGAGCGTCATTTTTCAGAGAACGTAGGCATGTCCCCGAAATATTATGCAAGGGTATTGCGCTTCAATTACGCCTTCGGCCTCAAACGAGCGAACCCGGCACTCGATTGGTTCGATATTATTTACGATTGCGGATATTTTGACCAGACCCATTTCATAAAAGACTTCCGGCATTTCACTGGCGAACCCCCCGTCGCTTTTTACAGCAAGCCGCATCCCATTGATTCCGTCTACGTTGGCAGGGGTTTGAAGAATCTCAAATAGACGGATGCCAGCACGCCCCGGCGGCTCGCCCCATTTAAATATTATTTTTAACTAATATGTTTGTCTCATTTNNCATTTTTACTATCGGGAATAGAAACAGTAGTCTACATTCGGGTTCACAAACCAACTGTTTCCCAATGGCTGCTGATGTATTAAAATACCTGGTCGTGGAAGATGACGAGATCGACCGCCTAAGCGTCGAGACGGAAGCCGATAAATTCCCCTTCTTAAAGAGGATCGCGAGCTGCTCCCATCCCCTGGAAGCAGCCGAATTGATCACAAAATACCATCCCGACATTCTTTTCGTGGACATCGAAATGCCCGGCATCAGCGGACTTCAACTGGTGAAAAAAATGGCCGGTGAAAAGATGCTGCCCGTTTTTATTACCTCTCACCCTGAATTCGCCATAGAGAGTTACGAAATAGAAGCCTTCGATTATTTATTGAAACCCCTGACGGCCGAACGGTTCGCCCGTTGCGCCCTGCGTCTGCGGGATTTCTGCCAGTTACGAGTTAAGGCCTTCGCCTTTGAAAAAGAACAGGAATCAGGCGTTCTCATAATCAAACAGGGGTATGAAAAATGTAAATTACACATACCGGATATTCTATACCTCGAAGCCATGAAAGATTATACCCGTATCATCGTCTCAGGCAAACAATACCTGGTCCTGACCACATTAAGCAGCCTGCAAGGCCAACTGCCCCCCGAAAAATTTATTCGTATCCACCGGAGCTATGTCGTCAACCTGGATAAGATCGTTCGCCTGAAAGGCAACCGGGTATACCTTCCGGATTATGAATTGCCGGTAGGGAAGCTATATAAAAATGCGCTTAATGGTATATTCTGATTAAACTTTTAGATATGACAAAAAACCTGCGCGCTCTTCTTGTTCTTATTTTCCTCGCTTCAATGGCCATCCCATCGGATACGGCGGCACAGGTTCCCGATCTTTCCAAACTGCCCGCCTACCCCGACAAAATGAAAGCATGGAACGGCTACTGCGATTCGCTTCGCCTGAATACCGCCGGCGGAATGAATAATTACGTTTTACTGGAGCAATCTGCATTGAAAGGGATCCAACTGGCAAAAGCCGATGATACGGAAAACCGTATAAAATTTTTTACCTATGCCGCTCTCGGGTATTATTACCAAATTAAATTCGATAGCGCCCAGTATTATTTCTATCAAAGCCTTGATGAAGCGCAGAAAGCTCATTTTACCAAACAAATTGCCAAAGCCTGTGTATCGCTCATCCCTGTTAATTTCCAGTTGCAGCAAATGGACAAGGTGGAACAATGCAAAAATATCCTGCAATCCATCGTGGATACGACCAAAGATCGCAGTATTCAGGAGGACGGCTATTACGCGCTCGGCAGCTATTTTCAGCAAAAGTCCTATTACAGCACGGCGCAGGACTATTTTATCAAGAGCATCGAGTTGCGGGAAAAAGAAGTAGATACCAGCGCGGATATTCAAAAGAAATTCGCTTTTGCCATACAATGCGACATGCTTTCCAAACTATATCTCAATACCGAAATGGCGGACAAAAGCCTGGATGCGCTGAGAAAGGGACAACGCTTCGCCGCCATATCCCCCAATGTCAGCAACCGCCTGCTAAGTTCTTTCGTGGAAGCTTTTACCACCTCGGAAAATATCGATTCCGCGCTTTATTATAACCGGCAGTTGGAAACGAATGTAAGCAACTCCTCGCTGTTCCCTTCGGAGATCGTCTCCTCCGACCTGAACATAGCCATTTATTATATCAATCACCGCCAATACGACAAGGCACTTCCCTATATAACGAAAGGAGATACGGTGGCCGCGAAGACCAGGTCCCNNGGAAGAAACCGGAAAGTTCGATCCGTCTATTTCCCTATTGACCCAATCGCTGCCGGTGGCCCAACAGTTCAGCAAAGAGCTTTATGGGAATGACCTGAAATACATGGCGATCGCGCAGGAAGGTAAAGGCAACTACAGCTCTTCCCTGCAGTATTACAAGCAATATGTCCAGACGATTGATTCCGTGAACAAAGAAAAAATCTCGAGGACCTTCGCCGACCTGGAAACCTATTATCGAACCAATGAAAAAGAACAACGCATCGCCTCCCTGGATAAGGAAAACCGACTGAACGTGCTGGAACTGGAGAACGCTTCCCGAACCAGGTTGCTGCTGGTATTGGGGCTGGCGGCTTTGGGTATTATCTCATTACTTCTCTATTTCATTTACCGCAATAAAGAGAAGCTCAACAAAGTCCTCAATGAAAGGAATGACCAGCTCGACGACTTGAACCGGCATCTCGGTGAAGCCAACGAGACCAAGGCCCGGCTCTTCGGTATCATCAGCCATGACCTGCGCGCTCCGGTAAGCAAGATCGTAAGCCTCTTGCAATTACAAAACGAGCGGCATGACCTGTTTAACGAAGAAGCCCGGAAACGACACGAAGAACGATTGAAAAAAGCCTCTGAAAATGCATTGGAAACCATGGAAGATCTTTTGCTTTGGAGCAAAAGCCAGATGCAGAACTTCACCCCGGAATTCACGCAGGTAAGGGTAGCAGATGTTTTGGAGAAGGAAATAACCCTGCTGCAGGGACAACTGGAAGAAAAGGATACCATCATCGATTGTCAGGTGCCTCCGTCTTTCGTAAAACAGTCAGATGAAAACTTTCTTTCCGTCATAATACGGAACCTGCTCCAGAATGCCGTGAAGTATAATGATGAGAATAAAGCGATTACTATTTCTTCCGCAGGGCAAGAGCTGATCATAACCAATTCCTCCGTTAAAGCCTCTGCGGAAACCTTGAACGAACGGCTCGGCAATACCCATGTCGATAGCAAGGGTTCAGGGCTGGGACTTCAGATTGCCGCCGACCTGGCGGCCCGTATTCATACAAAACTTTTCTTCCGGGAAGAGACGGGAGCCACGCTGACAGCCGTAATTAGCTGGGAAGACTAGAACACCCGCCCTGAAAAAACAGGGGAATAGCTTAAAACAATGCAGTAACAGTAGGATAGATCATCTAACGATCCTGAACCAGGTGAAAAACATATTTTTTTTAAGCTAGCCGACATGAGCCCATTCAGATAACGGACGGCAAATTCGATATCCCTTTTTCTACCTCGGAAACAATGAAAAAATTTAATCAGGCGGAATAAGGCGCCAGACGGAATACCTAAACCCGTCATGCAATAAATCGTCCAACGATTTTGATGAGACGTTCGTCGACTATCCGGCGGACGTTTTTTTTATATCCAGACCTTTGATTTGTAAAAAGAACAACGCCAGTTATGCCGGGGACAAAAAACACAAAATGGATACAATGGTTGCTCCTGATACTGTCGGTACTGTTTTTTTTAATGGCCCTGCTATTATTCATGAAACAAGATCATGTATTATATTAAATATGTCACTGTAAAAAAAACAATATGAAAAAATCACCGATCTTCACTGCCATACTGATGCTGTTTTTTGCTTCAGCCTATTCCCCCTCTTTACATGCCCAATTTTTAAAACAGCTTATTGATAATGTAAAGCAGACCGCCCAGGGTAGGGCTAATAGCAAAACCAGCCAGACAACCAACAAGGCGATCGATCAGGTTGATCCCACCACCCAAACAAAATCTGGCACCGGCAACTCCACCGCCGGTGTGGGCGACACCTCCTCGGCGGCCATGGCCTTTAAGGTTCTGGGTTTGTTTACGGGTGTCGGGGGAGTGTCGGCTTCGGATTCGGCGGCCGCTATCAAAAGCTTCATGACGGCCAGCGGGGGCAGCGGTATTTTCTATCAATACCAGACGGCGATAACATCTACAAAAGGGACTAACAAAGGGGTTGCCAGTAAAGATACCAGTTCCACCTTTATAACCGGCGCCAGCGCGCGTTCGGAAAGAAAATTGAATATGCCCGGCGTCATGACGGGTGAAATGACAATAATCGGGCATGCCGATCAACCCAGGTACAGTATCATGCTCAATACCGGCGCAAAGACCTATTCCCTGAGCGTAATAGACACTTCCCTGATAAACTCTCAAATGGAGCGTTGCCAGGTTACGAAGATCGGTACGGAAACGATCCAGGGATATTCCTGTGTTCATGTAAAGATGACTTCGACTTCCGGCTCGGGACTATTCAAATCGAGCTCGACCATGGATCTGTGGACCAGTACCAATGTGCCCGGCTATTCCTTCTATAAGAGACTGGTGTCTATGCAAAATGTAAAACCCCAGATGCTGCAGGCCCTGGACAATGCAGGCGCCGGGGGTATCATCATCCGTATGGATGCCGGCGGCAAGGATTATTCAATGACCATGCTGCTTATCAGGGCGGAAGAAAAGAACCTGCCGGCCTCCCTGTTCGAGATCCCTGCCGGTTATACCGATTCGAAGCAGAACATCATGGAGTATATGTTGTCCGGGGCAAAAAAACAATAAGAGCACCTTAAAAAATAATGTATGCAATACTTGAAATTCATTCCAGGCATCTTTCTTCCGTTTATTTTATCATTTTCCTGCAACGGGCCGGCCTCAAAGCAGTCTTCCGCCGATCAGGCAGTGAAACAGCAAGCTGCTGACCCAGCCGGTTCTTTTGATCAGCTCATAGATACCACCAAATTGAAATCGGACATGAATAATATCATGAATTCGATTGCCACGGGCAAGCCCGATACCACCAAGCTGAAAGAAGCGGCAAGCGATATATTAACCACTACCGCCAATGTACTGTCGGATTCGGGGATTTCTAAACTGGGTGGTAACAACAATGACCCCTCGCAGAATACTGCAAAGGGTATATTGATCAAAATGAGGAACGGATTAGGGATTACTCCCGGTGCGCTGGACAGCATGAAAAAGTCGGCAGCCCAGTTGCAGAATAAATAGTCAGATAAATCACCAGTAAAAACACCATATATATGAAACGATTAAAACTAGCACACTCTTTTCTTTTCGCCTCCCTCTTTTTCGCGGCCTGTTCCGGCGCAGGCAGCAATTCCTCTTCCTCCGGCAGTTCCTCTTCTGCCGGCGGCGCCACATATTCCGCTGTGATTGACGGGAAGCCTTTTTCGGGTACCACTACGAATGGGGCCAACAAGGTTAGCCTCGAAGAAAACAGCACGATCGATGGATTGAGTTTTCAGCTTGGGTATTCGGGCGTGCAAAAGCAAGGATTTGAATTTGTGATCAAAAATAGCGGTACTACTGAGTTGCGGCGGGGGCATATCATCACGGTTTGTAATTACCGTGCTGCAGACGGGNNACTCTCTATATCGATGATTCGGCGACGGTGACGCTCAAAACCGGAACTGGCCCGCGGACGATCGGAACTTTCTCGGGGCGGTGGGTGAATGCTCATTATGGCAATACCCCGGCTAACGCACCGGAAACGATTCAAGTAACGGATGGCAAGTTTGATTTGCCCTAAAAAATTATTTTATGAAAAAATTGCAATTGCTAACTGCTTTCTTTCTATCGGCTACCCTTTTTACCGGATGTTCGGGCATTGCCAGCAATAATGCATCAAAAGACGGTGCTATTGAAAAAATAATGCCATGCGAAAGTTAAAACTAATGCCGCTTTTTACCGGCAAAACTTTTTTTCTTGCCGGTTCGACCGTTTTTTTTGCTGCTATCTTTTTGTTGGCTTGTTCCAACAACAATGCCGCAGCTGGCGCTAACGGCTCCGTTTCCGCAGACGCTTTAATCCCCGGCTGTCAAAAAAGACAAATCGGGACCCGTTGTTCTTATCGCCAGTAAGGACAAGCCCAACCAATCGATTTCGATCGACAACGATGCGAAAACTTATACAATCAACACTCTTGATACGTCGTCTTTCGACAACGATCCTTTTAAAATGGTTTCAACCGTCACCAAGGTTGGCGAGGAGAAGGTCCTGGGTTTTAATAGTGTACATGCCCGGATTGTTTCTACGAGGAATTTGGGGACAAAAACCTAGCTAAATCCTGGACGGCCCTGATGACCCCTGCGGCAGTGGATCAATTAAAGCAAATGGGCTGTATGGGATTTATGCTAAAGATGCAAACGGGATCGAAGGATGCAAACGTACCGATGGAATTGACGAAGATCCAGAAAGGCGATTTCCCCAGTTCTATGTTCGAAATACCAGCCGGGTATAAGGAAGATAAATAATGATCCGACACTTACTGAAATGAGAAAATCAAAACTAATATATTTTGTGCTTGCGCTAATACTGCTTTTGTCTTCGGCAGTAACCCGGGCTCAGGACATCGGTTTGCCCAATTGGGTATCAGTCCTTCCTATAAATGGATCAAGCTCCACCTGGGTTACCGGAGCATAGCCTTTCACCCCTGGTTTTTGACGGACAAAGCTTTTTAGGCGGCGGGATCGAGCTAAGCCCGAGGGGGTTTTACTTCGGCGCTAATTTACCTTATAATTGGGTGCCTCTCTTTACGAGCGCCTACTGATACCTTCCGGNNCTAATCCCAATATTCAAAATCGTACGACTGACCATTTGATTTTTTAATGGAACGAATGGCTTATCAGGATGGTCATAGAAGGCATCCTTTAACAATTTGCCGAAAGGCTGCAGCGGAGTGAAGCCGCACCCCATGTAGAAAATATTGCCCAGTCTTTCGTCCCTTCCCGGGAAATGGGCTTAATGCTTTCTTTAACGATTTCCGGCATTGTTCTTGAAAAAGGATAAGTATAGGATATACTATTTATATTCATCTTAAATCTATAATCATGAGTGCTCAAAAAGTTTTAATCGGTGCATTATCCGGATTGGTAGCGGGTGTAGCAATTGGTATTTTGGTAGCTCCGGCAGAAGGGAAAGAAACCCGTCAAAAAATATCGGATACCGCTGATTCCCTAAAAAGAAAACTCAGGCAGCTAAGAGGAACGACCTCGGACGAACTGGATGAGTTAAAGGATCTCGTTGAGAAAGAAACGGAAGGTTTGAAAGAAGATGTCCGTCACCGCGTCCTGGACCTCATCAAGGCTGCCAAGACAAAAGGGAATCATATTAAGGAACAGGCCCTGTCCTAAATGGGTCTTGAGACCTTCTTCTAAAGGGGTCTTTCCGTAATCTGAAAAGAAAATCCTTAGGTGTTCCTGGGAATTGAGGAATTCCCCGGATTCCTGGGCTATTTTAACCCGTGCATGTCACGGGTTTTTTTATGTGCCAATCCTTGCGGGGTTTCCTTCTTTGGAGACCGATCCGATTTTCCTTTTTGAAGAGGCTGATTTCCTTTCCTTTTTTGGAGGCAACTGAATTGTAGTATCTTGTAGTCTATTAAAAAAAAGAGCCCCGGTAAGAATACCTGGGCGTTGCACATGAGTGCATGAAGAAAATAATACGTCAGACATATAGCGCAGTTTTGAATGGTCCGAGTTCTTTAACTATCTATTAACCAGCAATTAACCATTGACGCCTGGGTAGAAATCTATTTATATGATCGTCGATTTACGTTCTGATACGGTTACCCGGCCTACACGGGAGATGCTGCAGGCTATGATCCAGGCGAAGACAGGAGATGACGTATTTGGGGAAGACCCTACCGTCAATGAGTTGGAAACCAGGGCAGCGG
>PLXD01000505.1 GCA_003151295.1 Chitinophagaceae bacterium
TTGCCGGGGAAATGGTTGATGAGGCGGAAAAACTGGCATTTCCAGAATGGATCGATGCTAAGGGAGGCGGGGGCGCCAGCGGTTTCCTGGCGGGGATAGCCGGTCCGATGATGGGACTTACCGCCATTGTTGAACAAAGGCACTTTAGTGATTTTTTCTGAAGCATACTTAATAACTCATCATACCAAACTCATCAATTCTTTATACATGCACCGAAGAGAAACCTTGCGACTACTGGCCGCTGCCCCGATGCTGGGCTTTTCCGGGCCCTCTTTACTCCTTAAAAGACCTAAAGAACATGCCGGCAAACGTTTCCGTATCGTTCAGATCACCGATACGCATATACAGCCGGAGGGAGACTCGGGCGGATAGTCGTTGTGACGGCATTATATAAGCCCTGCGCCTGGTTTGGTAAATACAAGGCCGGAAATAAAGACTGGTGGCTGAGTTATATGTAGAGGAGCGAAAATCAATTCCCGGTTTTATCCATGAATTCCAATATCCAGACCCACTCTCAGATCACGCTAATCAAGGGACCGCTATCCCTGGCNNCGCCGCTGGTCTGCGGATCGGCAAGCACCTGTTTTTGATCATCGGATAAAACGCTCACTTTATGCCCGTAACTGTCCCAGTTTCGCTGTGTACCACCGGGAAAACAGTTTTGCCGGAGATAATAGGGTAGGGAAGCGATAACCGGCACCTTGTCGAATATTATGGCTGCTGACAAGCCGCTACCCTCGCACATTTCAGCCAAGTGACCGAGCAGACCAAAACCCGTTACATCCGTCATTGCTTTTACTCCTTCCAGGCGCCCGAAGGACTCTCCCAATTTATTAAGGGTAACCATACTTTTTAAAGCAATGGCTGCATCCTCCGGAAGTAGTAGCCCCCGTTTCTGAGCGGTTGAAAGAATGCCTACTCCCAGCGCCTTGGTCAGATATAAGCGGCATCCGGCCGTGGCCGTTGAGTTTTGTTTCAGATGGGGAATGCTGACAATACCATTGACTGCCAGGCCAAACACGGGTTCAGGGCAGTCGATGCTATGTCCTCCCGCCAGGGTAATGCCGGCCTCGGCGCAAATCGCCCTGGAGCCTTCCAATACTTTCTGTGCTATCTCAGGAGGCAGTTTCTCAATAGGCCATCCCAGGATAGCAATGGCCAGTACCGGTTTACCACCCATCGCATAGACATCACTGATCGCATTGGCGGAGGCGATCCGCCCGAAATCATAGGGATCATCTACGATCGGCATGAAGAAATCGGTCGTCGAGATTAGGGCCGTGCCATTGCCAAGGTCCAATACCGCTGCATCATCCCGTTTGTCGTTACCCACCAACAGCCTTGGATCCGAAGGTGCTGTGAGCGGGGTATGCAGTATTTTATCGAGAATGGCCGGGCTAATCTTGCAACCGCAGCCTGCCCCGTGAGAATAGTGCGTCAATTTTATTCCTGTAGGTTCCAATTGCATGGTTGAAAGTTCCATTTTTTAAAGTTATATCGACTTTTTATAAAGTTATATCGGCGATACTGTCAGGGATGGTCCTGGTACATTCTAAAATTTGATGGGCATTCAGGGTTGGATCGGCATATTGGATATTCACCGGAAAAATGCTGCCTGGACTACGGCTATTCAATGCAGCACGATAGGTCTTGTCATAATATACCAATACAAAGCGAATAAATTCGTCCATACGGCCTTCCCATATAGCGGCAATGGCATGTTTGGTTTGTTCGCTTCCCAGCCGCTTCCGGATGCGCTCGGTGCATTCCACCAAAAAGGCTTTGTCTAACACACCATATTCCCGTACCAGAGCCTGAATGCGTTGATCTATAGGCACTTGTAAGTCAAACAGAAAAGCTGTTTGCATCTGGTTCCAAAAGGGTTTGGGAATGGAGCGTTTCCCGATCGCTATACTTTCATCCTCGACCCATATTTTCCGTTTCCGGTCCGCCTGGTGTAACTGGTCCGCCAGGTCATTTTCAAATTGTTCCTGTGTGGGCTGTATCAGTTTGTTCATAGTGCCGTAAGAAGAGCCCCTATGTCCGACAAGATCTTCCAGATCAATAGCCTGTTCACCCAACACCCGGAGCTGATGCAGGATGCTGGTCTTGCCGGAACCGGTCATGCCACCTATCACAGAAAGCCGATAAGGTCCTTCAAATTGACGAAGCACCCACCTTCGATAACTCTTATAACCTCCTTCCAGCAGCCACACCTCAAAACCATACAGATCCAGCGCCCAGGCCATTGCGCCGCTGCGCATCCCGCCCCGCCAGCAGTGTAACGCTATCTTTTTTTGTGGTGCTATTTCGAGGGCCTGCCTGATAAATCCGGACCATTTAGCGCCGGTTAAGTCGAAACCCAATAGAATCGCCGCCTCTTTTCCGGCCTGTTTATAAGTCGTCCCAACCTGTACCCGTTCTTCATTATTGAATAAGGGAATATTAAAAGCTCCGGGGATGTGTCCCCGGATGAATTCTGCCGGTGTTCGTACATCTGCCAATGGAACGCGTTCCGGCAACTTCATCAAGTCGCTAATGTTTATCCGATGGATCATTTGCGTATAAATGTAATCATTCCGCAGGTTTTAAAAACGGGAATGACGGCTGCTTTTATTAACTGTTTAATGGGGATGCTTTATCTTTGGATATTCAATAAATGGTTACCCGGAAATATCATTTTTTATTTTCAACTCCCCGGTTATATGAAAAGCAATGTCTTCCTTATTTTATGCGCGATTGCATTTTTTGCTATTGCAGGATTTTCTTTTAGGATGTCTATTCCCTTTCATGCCGTAGATCCCTGGAAACCGGCTCAATTGTTATCGCCCGGAGATTTGGCGAAATCCATCGGGGATCCGCAGGCAAAACAACCCTACATTTTTTGCATCGGGCCTGGCGCCGTCATTAAGGGGTCGATAGATATAGGACCTGCGAGGGATAGCAGCAACTTACATAAATTCAAACAGGAACTGAGTAAGCTGCCAAAGGATGCAATGATCGTTATCTATTGCGGGTGTTGTCCGTTCGAGCACTGTCCAAATATCCGCCCTGCATTCACTTTACTGAATGAAATGAAATTTACCCATCCCCAATTGCTCAACCTGGAACACAATGTAAAAGTGGATTGGATTGATAAGGGGTATCCTGTCATACAATAGATCGGATAGGCCGACTTATGATGATAGCCAAGCTATCCGTCTTCATATTTAAAATGTTTCACCCAGATTCAGATAAAAGGCAGCATAGTTTTTGCTGAACCCATAATCTAATGCCAGGTTCGTACCGGAATGTTTATTGAATTTAATGCGTAAGCCACCACCTGCGGCGGGGTGTAAATAGGTAAAACGGTGGGAGACCGGTTCCGATACGCTGTTTATATTGGTAAATAATACAAATCCCAATAATCCATTGCTGGTGATATCCCGGCGGTATTCACTTTCCAGGTAGAAAAGACGATTGCCTCTATAGCGGTTCTGTTCAAACCCCCTGCCGGATCTCTGTTGGTAGGGATCCCATCCAATACTAGGGAGGTCCAGATAGGGAGCGTGGTTGTTCAACGCAGTCCAATAAAAAGTCCAAAAAGCCAGCATGTTTTGCTGAACGTGACTAAAAGGTATATAGCGTCGTATATCGGCATATAATGAATGCCAATAAGAATTGCTGCCCAGGAACAGGGGATTGAAACGATAGACAAGGTTCCCGTAAAAGCCCGGGAGCGGGTTGGTGGAATTCTTCCTCGAATCATATAAAAGGTTGACGGCAATACCTGAGGATAGGGAATTTTCACTGGTGCCCGTGCCGTAATGATAGCCGGTAAACCGTTCAAATGTGCTTGAATCACCCATCGTATCCATATCAAAGTGATCATCGAAATGGTATCCGAATCCTGCAAACAAATAAGGTCTGATCCTTCTCAGGAAAGTCTGATAAAATCGTACGTATTTATAAGAGATCAGTAAACTATTCTTATTGTGGGGATCTCCGCCAAGTCCCCAGGTATATTGAGGATAATACAGGAATCGGATGTCTCCCAGTATTGCCCATTTATTTCCGGTCGTCCATAGATTGGATCGCAGCGTATAGCCAAAACGACCTCTGAAGGTAAGATAGGGAGAGAATGTAATATGGGATAAGAAAGAGTTATTCCGGTCGCCGGTGTAAAAGGCGGCTGTCGTCGAAGTGAGAAAGGCATTTCCGGGAGCCCCTGTTTGATCTCCTCCGGGTACAAAAGAAAAATAGACGCTTTTACCCTCGATTTTTACCGGTCTTTTGTCAGCAGCATGGAAGATTGTTTTCGCCATGTCGATCAGGTCGGCTTGATTTAAAATCCCCTTTTTCGAAGGCAGTTCCTGGCCCATCACCAAAATGGGAAAAAGGAGCGTTGATGCCAAAACAAGCATTCCGGCCAAAGGGAGCATGGAGGCCAAAAGGAGTTGAATATATAATTGAATACACCTCAAAACATATTTAATCAGGCAAGTTTTCGCCTTATCTTACGATAGGCCGTTTATTTGAACTTCAGGTTTAATGAAATGACATCCGAGACCAGGTCTGTCGTCTGCGTATAATGGCCATACCGGATTTCGATCATGTTCAGGCTGCCTAAAATCCCTTTGGGCGGTGCGAGCCGGATGCCGGCACCGTAGGACTGGCTCGAAAAAGCGGCCAGGGCATAGTTACTTGTATAATATGTATCCTGTTCCGAATGTTTTTCATAGGGAGCAAAATAGTTTGCTGCAGTCTGCACATAATATCGGTAAAAAGGTGAAATGGAGAAAAAGGGGGTGATTTTCACCGGCACCTCTAAACTTGCCGTGTGCGATACCAGACCCCAGTTGTCGACATAGAACCGGTAATAAGTACGTATAATGATATTGTCTCCGAGGAAATAGTTAAGCCGGATGCCGATGGGGAATTTAAATCGTTGCGAAGGAAGGTTCTCTATGGTATCCTTCCCCGTATTGAAATATACCCGGTGAAAAGGCAGCCCGAGGTAACCGCTCTGATAGACCAGGTCCGTCGTGATGCTGCCCTGGAGGCGCGAATTAATCACCTGGGAGAAAGAAAAGGATGCGGTATAGGTATCCCTCGGTTTCGAAGGGATAACAGGCCTGGAGCCTTTGCTTACCACCTGCCCGGTACCGTAGTTCACCGCTTCTGTGCGACCGCTGGCGGTTGTAATGTAGACGATACTGTCTGCAGGGGAAGAAGCCACCGCTTTTATGGAATCGACGGGGATGAATTCCGAAGGGCGTATCATTTTTATGTTGTCGAAGTAGCCGGTAAACTTCGTGCTGAATTCCCCGTTTTTTTTTGTTTTTTTCGAAAAGGAGGTATTCAGCCCTACTGAATGATAATAATTGTGTTCCGCTGAATAATAAGCCCCCAGCCCAAACCCTGTCCCTGTTTTTTCATTTTCAATGGTCCAGTCGAGTGTCGGGTATATCCTGGTGCCGTTGTTGCGGGCACGTCCGTTGGAATCGACGTATGCCTGCGAAGCGGCCGTATGATAGTCGATTCCTAGGCCGGCGGTCAATGTATTTTTTCGCATCCTGCCATCCCATCCAATAAAAGTTATGTCCAGGCCGTTCGCCAGATCGGTCACATTCCCGATTCCTTTGCTATCGGTTCTACCTCCCATGACCGCGGATTTGTCCGCTGTCTGATTATAATAACTGGAGACCAGGTTCACTTCGTCCAGTTTTAGTTTTTTGGGGGTATAGGAGGAAGCGTCTTTCGAAGAAACCTGTGAAAATGCATGGAGCAGCATGATGTACATGCCGACAACGGTGAGACAGATTTTTTTCATGCCGTGTTTTTCGGTTGGTTATTGAAATCAATTGCAGCCGCAGCCGCCGCCTGTTTTGCCGCCGTTGGCACCTGAAGAGCCTTCGCGGTAGGATTGTGCACTCAGCTCGGTTTTTTCCACTTTCCTGTTTGCCAGTATCATTTCGGAATCATTGAGCCTGCTTTTCTGGTATTCCTTTACGTGCGCGCAGGAGGCTAAGAGCAGACTTGCGAGCCCTATCGCGCAATATCTTATCAGGGATTCTTTTGCCGGACGCTCTCCTGTCGGGGATTTTGCTTTCAGCGATTTTATTTTCATGATCAGCTTTTAAATGAGATGAATATTTTAAATGCGGTTACTATTTTATTTGAAATGAATATTTTGGGATGTATGGATCCTGCCTTCGTCGTCAATGATAATGGCTTCAATTTCCTTTATCTGGTCAATCATGTCGAGTCCGGCCTTCATCCCCATGATCATGACAGGCGTGGCCATGGCGTCCGCTACTTCTGCATTCGGGGAGATGATGGTCACGCTCTTGATCCCCGTTATCGGAAGGCCTGTCCTCGGATCGATGGTATGCGAATATTTTTTTCCGTCGATCATGATGAATTTCTCATAATTGCCTGAAGTGGCCAGGGCCATGTTGGTAATATTCATATATGAGAAAATCTGACCTGCCGAATCGGGATTGGCGATCCCGATGGTCCAGGGTTTCCCGTCCGGCTGGTATCCCCAGGCAGCCAGGTCCCCTGAAGCGTTCACGATCCCGCTGTCGACCTCCAATTCCATCATGACACTTTTGGCCCTTTCTGCTGCGTATCCTTTGCCGATCCCCCCAAAACCGATTCGCATTCCTTTTTCCTTCAGAAAGACCGTTGTTTTTTCATTGTCCAGGACGATATTCCGGTAATTGATCAGCCTTACCATTTTCTTCGCGGTTTCTCTATCCGGAAGCTTTTGCATATGGGTGTCGAAATTCCACAATCGTTTGTCTACCGAGCCATAGGTAATATCGAAGGCACCCTGCGTGATCACCGATATCCGGATGGAACGTTGGATAATATCGAATGTCTCTCGGCTAACCGGTACAGCCATTATACCGGCGTTTCTATTGATCAGGTTGGTTTCGCTTTCTTCATTATACGTGGTAAGCAGTCTTTCGATCCGCTGGATTTCCCGGATGGCAGCATCGATACGCTCATGAGCCCACTCTTCGTTTTCGGCAACAGCACTGATCTGAAAACTATTACCCATTAATAACAGGCTTTTGTTAAAAACCGCTTTTTCGCTCATCCGCTTTATATCTGGCTTTATCTATCGGCATAAATGCCATTTCTAACATCGATGGTATAGGATTCGGGTGTCATATTCGGAAATCCATCCCATTCCCGCAGGACTTTTCCATTGGCATCCAGCAAAACGGTATACGGAAATTTGCCCTGGGAATTATACTGATCTGCCATGGCATTATTCAATTGCTGTTGCTGTGCCGGCAATTGATTCTTCTTATTCCTCGGAAAATCCGCATTCACCAGTACAAGTTGCGTATCAGCCATTTCTTTGAATACCTCGCTTTCAAAGATTTCGTTGTGCATGCGCATGCAGGGACCGCACCAGTCTGAGCCGGAAAAATTAAGCAGGATATGGCGGTGTTCCTTTTTCGCGATTTGTTCCGCTTGCTGCATATTATAATGCCAGTCCCCGGAGGACAGGCATGTCATTAAAATGGACAACCAGGCGATTTTGAGCATAGTTCAGAAAGATTATGATGATATGTCGTTTTAATAGGATACGATAAAAATCCATTTAGGTTGCCTGAAACGGATTTTTTAACCCTTTTTTCCATGGATCATCCCAGAGACAATACCCGGGCGTTTGCCCACGTCAGCACTGACCACTCCCGCCAGGTGCAATACGATAAACCCATAGATGAAATATTGCACGAAACTGTGTATCTGGGTGATCGTACGGTTCCATTCCTTGAAGAGGGGAACGTCTTCAAAGGCCAGGCCCAGACCGGTCAGGGCCATCGTGAAGATCAGGAGATAAAAGACCAGGTAAATTCTTTTCACCTGGATATAATGCCGCCTTTCCATTTTCTCCAATGCGCTCCGGGGTGCAAATCCCAATGCCTTTTTTAGCTTGACATGAAACTTTTCTTCCCCGCGTTGAGCTACTTCAATAAGGACCCGGCTTAATAATAAGCCGCACAACAGGTACCCGATATAGGTATGGAGATTCCAAAGCTTATCGCTGAACTCGTGGGCGACCGCCCTGGCCTGATCTTTACTGACCGTGGCGCCCTTTCCCTGCAATTGCTCCTGCACGAGTGTTATATTATTCCCGGTCCTGAATAGGGTTGACCCAAATAATACAGTCACCAGGGAAGCGGTCAATAGGTGGTGATCGGCATCGGAAAATAGTTTCCTGATAANNACAGTCACCAGGGAAGCGGTCAATACCAGGAAAAAAGTCCAATGCCAGATTCGGATAGCCGGCGAATGCGGCTCATTAAAACCAGGAACTTCCTCCGCATTCACGACGGAAAGATTGTTTACAATATTCATTTTAAAGACTTTATACGATGCCAATTCTGGCCTTTCACCATTTAATGAAACCTGTAACCTAATATCACTTTGAAAATGGCATTCTCCGTATTTTGCGTAAAACCCCATCCATATCCGACATTAAATTCCCAATCCCGCGACCAGTCCAGGTCAATAGCCGCGAATAATTGCTGCTCCTGGCTCTGATAAGGTAGAAAATGATTCAATGGGCCCACGGAGCCATAGTATTCGAATCCGCCGGCGATCACTTTTGTTACGTTATAAGCCGCTTTAACATTGGGCGAAAATACATACCCTAGATTTTTATTAACTCCATGAAAAGACTTATCGAAAGTGGGATTAAACGAAAGATACAATTTCCCCAATTGTTTGTCTATGATAGGTCTTATCTCAAGGGTCCAGTCATCTTCACTATATTCCCTCTTCTGATAGCCTGCTTCCAACGACAAGCTTACTCCTACAGGCCATTTCCATTCGGTCGGCGCCATGACCCTTGGCCGGATATGACTTCCTACATAAGTGGTGCGGCCGTCATCCCCGATCGTATTAAAAATATAGAACCCTGTTTCAAACCAGGGAGTCCAGCCGTGTGTTGTCTCGATGGTCTCATGTAAAACATGGTTGGTCGGCAACACCCCATTTTTAACTTGCTTTGACCCGTCGAACGTAAAATTACTGTGCAATTCTACCATCGTATTGCCCTTTGCCACCGTTGGTGAACTGTATACCTGTATTTCATAATTGTCCTGTGCATTACCCCAAAATGGAACTACACATCCAAGAAGGATCCAATAAAAACAAGTTCTCATAGCGAAATCTGATTCGTTTTATGATGCTACGCCCAATNNCAATTCCCCCAATAAAATACCGATTATAAAGACAATTCCACCGCCCAAAATAACCTGAATGATTGTCTTTCCCGGAGGTGATTTCATGAATTTATATCTGACATAAGCGATTGTTATCAACTCCAATATTACCACGATATAAGCAGTATGTAATGCGATCGTTAAGTGGTTTATCAGAAAAGGAAGCGTATGTAGCATTCCCCCCAAGGCGGTAGCCACTCCGGTAATAAGCCCTCTGGCCCATGGGTTACCACGGCCTGTCACAGATCCATCGTCCGAAAGTGCTTCGGCAAGACCCATACTGATACCTGCCCNNCTGAAGCCGCTAGTCCGACTAAAAAAGCCTTATGCGTATCTTGTGTCAATCCCGCTGTTGCAAACAGCGGAGCCAGGGTAGAAACGGATCCATCCATGAGTCCAAGAAGGCCGGGTTGAACCTTTTGCAATACAAAGGCATTGGATGAAGAATCTGCAATTGGGTTCTCTACCATATGAAATCTTGCCAAAAAACGTTCATGATCCCTTGGTTTGACAGGGAACATTTCTATTATAGAAAGTATACGAAATTAGGATAGCTTTTTCCAAATGGCTGTTAGAAATCAATTATAAAATCATTAGAAATTTATTAGAAAACCGTGTTTAATCTGAAGCTGAGCATGCGGGTAAATCAGGATTAAGACAACCTGACAGTAAAAGTCGTTCCTTCATTGACTTTGGAGACAACGGAAATAGTTCCCTGATGAAGGCTGATAATCTTTGAAGTAAGGGACAGACCGATGCCATTGCCATCGGCATATTTTTTATTGTCGCCACGGTAAAAGGGAGTAAATATTTTCGGGAGCTCCTCCGTTGCAATTCCGATACCCGTATCAGCAAACCGTAAAATGGTATTTTGTGCAAGGAAATTGATGGTAACCGAACATTGATTGTTATCTGAAAACTTGCACCCATTCTCAATCAAGTTGGCAAAGGCTACTTTCAATAAATATTCATTTCCCTTTATAGTGATAAAATCGCCTTCTTCGATCTCTCTTTCAAAAATGATCGGCACCCGGTACCCGGGATTAGATTTTAGGACGCCCTGTCGGGCATCTAACAATACTTCATCCAGGCGAAGTTCTTTAAAGGCGATTTGCGCCTGGTCATAACTGGCTTTAGCAAGGTCGAGCAAGTTATTGGATAGCCGGGACAGTTTGCGGGCATCCTGCAGGATAAGAAGGATCATTTCCCGGTATTCCTCCGTGGCTCTTTCTTTAAGGGTTGAAATTTCCAGTTCCGCGATAATGGCTGCAAGCGGCGTTCTCAATTCATGCGAAATATTGGAGACAAATTGCTTTTGGGCCTCAAATGAATTTTCCAGCCTGTCCAGCATACGGTTGAAAGTAATGGCCAGTTCCGCTATTTCATCCTTACCATTTCCTTCGCCGATCCTGAGATCGAGATTGGAGGCAGTTATTTCTCCTACTTTCACGACCATTCCGGAAACGGGTTCCAAAGCCTTACCGGAGAAGAAAATCCCGGCTAATAATGTGAGCAGGATAGCAATGACAAAGCCAACTGCTAAAGCTATCCTCAGCGTTTTCAATTTGCTGAGCCCGTAATCATCCTTTGCAGCTGCAGTAATCACGTAGGTTTTCCCTTTGAAAGGATAAGTAAAGCCGATTGCCTGCAGGTCTTCAACATAGAAATGGATCTCTTTCAACGCTATGATACTATCGATCATCCCTCTTGTTTCCTTTACTCTATCTATATCTCCCGCATCATGGTAAAGGAGATTAAATCCCGTGTCATACACAGCCACTTCTTCCTGGGGCAGCGAGTTCAGCGAGTTTTTATAGATCAATTGCAGGACGGCAGGTTGCACTTTGGCATCTAACAACAGATCGGTTTTTGTAATGGCCAATTGCCGTAGTCTTTTAAAATATTCCACTTCCCGCCCGTTTGAATTGGAGAAATAGATCACCAGCGCAAAACCAAGCAAGAGCGTTGCAAACAAGGCAGAGAACAGCAAAGTAAGTTTTAGTCTTATTTTCATATGCCTTCTTTAAAAATAAAGCCTACACCAGGCCGGGTGTGGATCAATTTGATGCTATGCTCCTTATCCACCTTTTTGCGCAGGTAATTAATATAAACGTCAATAAAATTGGTGCCGGTGTCAAAAGTGGCTTCCCAGACGTTTTCAGCGATTTCAGCCCTTGACAATACCCGGCCTTTATTGAGCATCATGTATTCGAGCAATTTAAATTCCTTACGTGTTAAGTTGATCTCCCTGTTATTCCTTTGAACGATTCTTGTCCTAAGGTTCATTTCAAGATCCGCGGCTTTCAATATATTTTTTTCAAAACCGCTGGATTTGTTAGAAGAGCGCTTCAATAATTCCCTGATCCGGACATAAAGTTCCCGAAAATCGAATGGCTTTACCAGGTAGTCATTGGCGCCTGCATCGAAACCCTCTACTTTATCATCTGTAGTACCCATGGCGGTGAGCATAATAACAGGCATATCCGGTAATTCGTGCCTTATCTCTTTACATACATCGATGCCATTCATTCCTGGTAACAGGATATCGGTGATTACCAGGTCAAAATCACCGTTTATTGCGAGAGTTTTACCCAACAGCCCATCAGAAGCGATAGTAGTGGAAAACCCCATTTCCTCCAGGCCTTTTTTAATAAGGGCGGCGACGCGATCTTCATCTTCAATCACCAATATTTTCATTATCAATTATTTTAGAACAGATTATAAATCAATTTTAAGCTTTCATTTCCTAATATTGTGCAGCATTAAAAAGCCATTAAATATTGTATTTTTTGGGTTAGATGGCAATATTAACACTATGTTTAACATGCTTATGCTTATCTTTAAGATAGGATTTAGACAATCAATTATATTTAAAAATAGGTTTTACCAAGCGATATTTTTTAAACTTTCTCACAAGCAGTCAATTTTCTCATAAGCAGTTAGTTTTGGTTACGGCCCCTGTTTCTACAGGGGCTTTTTCTTGTGTCCATCATAAATGCTTAGGGAATGATCATTATAACTTTAGGTAATGAGGCATTACCGCGATAACAAAAAAATATAGTATTGAATGCAGGGTTTGCCGAAAGTTTAAAAAGGTGTATAATTACCATACTTATCCCATTTCTCCTGGTAATTATTATAAGATAAAAAGCGATATGAAAGCTAATTTGTTTCCAATAATATTATTCATACTCACAGGGTTGATTGTCGGCGACGAATGCCTGGAAAGCTATCAAAAAAGAAAGGCGGAGGATAAATCTTTCGAAGCCTTGCTGGTAACCGAAAAGGTAGATACTGTACTCAGAGGATGGAATAAATACCAGATCCCCTATTACAGCGATAGCGGTAAATTGATATGGTATGGTCGGGAGTTAATCTCCAATACCTCCTATTATCTCGGACCGGGAGGAACGGTAGCACATATTACCAATGGTATGAATTGTCAAAACTGCCATCTCGATGGAGGTACGGTCCCTTTCGGAAACAATTTTGGGAAAGTATATGCTACTTACCCTCAATTCCGGGCACGCAACAATGGCATTCAAAGTATCTACGGCCGGATCAACGACTGTTTGGAACGAAGTCTCAATGGCCACGCACTGGATAGCACCACTCATGAAATGCAGGCTATCTATGCATATATGAAATGGTTGGGGGAGGATGTTCCGAGAGGCCGGAAACCGGGAGGCACGAGTATTGTGAAATTAAAGTTCCCGGATCTTGCTGCCGATCCAATAGCCGGCCGGCAAGTGTATATGGCGAAATGCCAATCCTGCCATCAGGGTAATGGGGAGGGAAAATTTAACACATCGGGAACGGGATACATTTATCCGCCTTTATGGGGTGAGCATAGTTATAATGATGGTGCAGGATTATACCGGATCAGTAATTTCGCAGGGTTTGTAAAAAACAATATGCCTTTTGGAGCAGATTATCACAGTGCTGATTTAACGGATACGGAAGCCTGGGAAGTAGCAGCCTTTGTTAACAGCCAGTCGAGGCCACATAAAGATCAAAGCGGGGATTGGAGAAATATCGCCCAGAAGCCGGTAGATTTTCCCTTCGGACCTTATGCTGACACGTTTTCGCAGGAGCAACATAAATACGGTCCTTTTGAGCCCATTAAATATGCTCAAAAGGCAAAATAGAAAGGAGACGACAGTTCTTTGGCTGTTAGCGAGTATACCAATCATTTGATTCTCTCATCTTAAAAATAAAATAATGAAAAAGGTTTCCATTTTACTATTATCTATTACCTTATTGACTACAGCGGCCATCGCACAAACGACCGGAGCACAAACGACCGATAAGGCCCTGGAGAAAAACCGGGCATTCACCGGGGCGAAGGCTACCGGTAAAGTGTATCATGCCATTTACCAATTGGATAATAACGATCCTAAAGTGATCGAAAAGGCTCTTCGCAATCTCAACAATGCATTAAACGATCCCCGGCTGGCGGGTAAAATTCAGATCGAGCTGATCGCCTTCGCAGGAGGTACTGATGCCTATATGAAAGGAGGAAAATATGAAAACGATTTAAAAGCACTTGTCGAAAAAGGGGTGATCGTGGCACAATGTAATAATACGTTAAGAGAGAGAAAAATAGACCGGGAACAGATTTATGATTTCATCGCCGTAGTACCGAGCGGTAATGGCGAACTCATTATCCGGCAGGCGGAAGGCTGGTCGGTTGTCAAACCGTAAGATTTAAGGCTAGTCATTCACAAATAATCTCATGGTAAATGAAAAATTTAATAGCTTTAATTATAATTATTTTTGTAACTGCAGCGGCTGCTCATGCCCAGGATCACCGTTTCGATCCGCCCTGGAACATGCCACCGCAGAGCAAGGTAATGTTCACCATCCCCGGGTTAGACAATGTGCCGGATCTGTTTGGTGACATTAATGATCCCCAACTGGTCGTATTTTTTGCAGGCAACCAGTTTATGTGTTTGGATGATCTGGTAGCGGCGTTTAAAAAACAATATCCCGCTTATCAGCGCATATTTGCCGAAACGCTTCCGCCGGGGATATTGGCCAGGCAAATTGAAGGCGGTTCCATTACCATCGGGAATATGCGTATCACCTTGCAACCCGATGTATATACAGATGGCAAGAAACATATAGATCAGATGCTTCCTTTTTTCTCAGCTACAGAGCCTTATGCCTATAACCGGCTGGCCATTATGGTGCAAAAGGGCAATCCGAAACAGGTAAAAGGGTTAAAGGATCTGGGGCGGGATGATGTAAGGGTAAGTATGCCTAATCCCGAATGGGAAAGTATTGGTCGCGGTATCGAAGAAGCTTATGTGAAAGCGGGCGGTGAGGATCTGAAAAATAATATCATGACTAAGAAGGTAAAGGACAGCAGCACTTATTTAACAGAGATACATCATCGCCAATCACCTATGCGTATTTTATATGACCAAAGTGATGCTGCCCCTGTTTGGTATACTGAAGTATTTTATCAGCAAATGATCGGTCATCCCGTAGAGATGGTGGAAATCCCCGTATCGGAGAATATTTCGGCCACTTATACGGCTGGGCTGTTGAAAAAGGCGCCACATCCGCAGGCCGCGAAGGATTTCATGGAATTTTTAGTTAGCCCTGACGCAAAGGCCATTTATAAAAAGTATGCATTTATAATCAAATAAAATTATTTTCCGCTTTATTTGCAGATCACCGGGAACCGTTCCCACTCCGGATGGAAGAGGGGAAGATCCATATTTCAGTGGAGGCCTGGCACCCTGCCATAATTTACCGGAATGAAGCCATCGCCACTAACAGCCACGTATAAAAAATTATTTTTTATGAAAAGAAGAACGATCATCAAGGCACTTGCTGGAGCCATTCCTGCCTTCGGTCTATCCGGGATTGTAAAAGCAGCATCCCCGTGGAATATAAGTTCCCGGCCGGGCACAGAGGACTCTTTTCAACCTAACTGGGATTCTTTAAAAAACTATTCGGTGTANNCGGGATGCCAAGTTCGGGATCTGGGGGCATTGGGGTCCGCAATGCCAACCTGAATATGGCGACTGGT
This sequence comes from Chitinophagaceae bacterium, assembly GCA_003151295.1. Taxonomy (GTDB): domain Bacteria; phylum Bacteroidota; class Bacteroidia; order Chitinophagales; family Chitinophagaceae; genus Puia. The sequence goes on from PLXD01000505.1 coordinate 15,271, forward strand.
ATGCCCGTTCCATGTATATAGAAGGTAGCAGGGACTATAAATATCACCTGAAAAAATACGGTCATCCTTCCGTTTTCGGTTTTAAGGATGTTATCAAAGAATGGAAGGCAGAGAAATGGGATCCGGAATCCCTGGTAGCGCTTTACCAGCGGGCCGGCGCCAAATATTTTGTGGCCCTGGCTAACCATCACGATAATTTCGATACCTATAACAGCAAATACCAGTCCTGGAATTCCACGGCCATAGGCCCGAAAAAGGACCTGATCGGCGGTTGGGCCAAAGCGGCCAAAAACCAGGGGCTTCGATTTGGAGTAAGCGTTCACGCCGCGCATGCCTGGACCTTCTATGAAAAATCGCAGAAAGCGGATAAGAAGGGAGCCTATGCGGGCGTTCCCTATGACGGCCATTTGAAAATGGGCGACGGGAAGAACACCTGGTGGGACGGCCTGGACCCACAGGAATTATATGCTCAAAATCATATGCCAAGCATCGGGGGAGACAACCAGGAAACCTTTTTCAAGCAATGGGATTGGTCGCACGGAGTAACCATCCCCGATAAAAAATACTGTGAGAAATTTTTCAACCGCACGATCGATCTCATCGATCAGTATCATCCCGACCTCGTTTATTTCGATGATACCGTATTGCCCCTTTATCCGGTAAGCGACGTGGGCCTGCGAATAGCCGCCTATTTTTACAATAGCAATAAACAATGGCATGACGGAAGGATGGAAGCGGTTCTCAATGGAAAGATACTCGATGAAAACCAACAAAAATGTATGGTTTGGGACATAGAGAGAGGACAAAGCGATCACATAGAAGCCTTACCCTGGCAGACGGATACCTGCCTCGGCGACTGGCACTACGACCGCACCCTATTCGAACACCATGGCTATAAAACCGCCCGGTCTGTGATCCATCGGCTGGCAGATATTGTCAGTAAAAACGGCAATCTTTTACTCAATGTTCCGGTCCGGGGAGATGGAACGATCGATTCGGATGAACAGGCGATCGTGGAAGAGATCGCGGTCTGGATGAAATTGAACGGGGAGTCCATCTTTGAAACCCGGCCCTGGAAGATCTGCGGGGAGGGACCTGCATTGGCCTCAGCAGCTCCTTTAAAAAGCCAGGGATTCAATGAAGGTTCCGGCAAACCTTTCACCGGGGAAGATATCCGCTTCACATCGAAAAAAGACATCCTGTATGCGATAGCTCTTGGAGCGCCTACCGGAGCCCGATTGATCATAAAATCTTTGGCTACCTCCAGCCCGCATTATCCCGGGAGGATCGGGCAAGTGGTCCTGTGCGGAACGGAGCAGCTTTTGTCTTTTACCAGGGAGGAAAAAGGATTAATGATTGACCTGCCGGAAAACACGAGTGGAAGGTATGCTTATTCATTGAAGATACTACCGGCCTGAAATGGTAAATCTTCCCGATAAGTATTCTACATTTGCATCTTTGATAATCTATGACCCATATAATCATTTGGATTATTTCATTTTTAGCGATAGCGGGTGTCATCATACGGCCATTCAAAATACCTGAGGCAGTATGGGTTGTAACGGGTGCGATTCTTTTAGTTGCCCTGCGGCTGATTTTACCTTCAGAAGGCCTGACAGGCATAACCAAGGGTACTGATGTTTACCTTTTTCTGACGGGTATGATGCTGCTTGCCGAAACGGCAAGGGAAGAAAAACTTTTTGATTGGCTTGCCGCACATGCCACCCGACTGTCGAAAGGATCACCAAACAGGCTGTTCCTTTTAATATATCTGGTAGGAGTTGTCGTCACTGCATTTTTATCCAATGATGCTACCGCCGTCGTCCTGACACCTGCTGTCGCGGCGGCAGTAAAGGCAGCTAAGGTGGATAAATCGCTTCCCTATTTGTTGATCTGTGCGTTCATTGCAAATGCCGCTTCTTTTATCCTGCCCATTTCCAACCCGGCTAATCTCGTGATTTATGGCAGTCACATGCCTCCCTTGCTGCAATGGTTATCACAATATATTTTACCTTCCATTTTTTCTATCGTCATAACCTGCCTAATACTGCTTTTTACCCAGCGAAATGCATTAAAAGGGAAAATTGAAACGAATATTCCAATACCAGTATTATCACAAGGAGGCAGGATGGCCCTGTTTGGTATTGCTGCAACGGCAGTTATCCTGCTTCTTTCCTCAACGATGGACGTTCAACTGGGTCTGCCTACAACCATTACCGGCATATTGACTTCAGCAATTGTAATCATTCTGGCAAAAAAGAACCCATGGATTGTTATCAAAGGAGTTTCATGGTCTGTTATTCCGCTCGTTGCCGGACTGTTTGTTATCGTAGAGGCACTCAATAAAACCGGGGTGATCCGAACCATTACCTCTTTCCTTCATCAAAGCACAGCACGTTCCGTCGCCGGTACAGCCTGGGGAAGTGGCTTCCTTATCGCCCTTGCCTCCAATCTGATGAATAATCTGCCGGCAGGTCTTATTGCAGGGAGTGCCGTGCAGGCCGGTTATACCCCGGAAATTATAAAGAGTGCTGTCCTGATCGGTGTTGACCTGGGACCGAATCTCTCTATAACAGGATCCCTTGCCACTATACTCTGGCTGGTAGCTTTGCGCCGGGAGGGACTAACCGTTAGCGCCTGGTCCTTCCTGAAACTTGGTTCTTTGATCATGACCATTGCGCTTCTGTTTGCAATAGGAGCACTTTGGCTATAATATGATAACTTTCTGCCAGGCTGAAAAGATGTCTATTTCAGAGAATCCCAAACATCTTAATAAAAACAAAATAGATCATTCCGATCAATAGCAACAGAAGGTTTAGCAAAAATAAGGGAGGAAACATTAATGGGCGTAGATGGGGTATAACCGGTCATGTCCCTGTATCCAATATTAAAGGACAAACAGATTATCCTATCAACAATGTCAATAAAGAGTCCTTTCGCAAGGTACATATGCAGTCACCCCTGCCATGGCAGCGTTTTTTCGCTATAATCAGATTCTGTTGGCTAAGCTCCTCAATGCGTATCGACATGAAAGTTAAATCCGGAATTTAGGAAATAAAGTAGTAGATTGATTGAATAACGGAGTTCGCTGGTTTTATCGTGTATGCNNGTATGCGGATAATTCAATCCATTTAATGACTGGTTCTTTTTTGCATATCATTAGATATTAGCTCGTCATCGATATTTGATGCTGCTTCATTTGATGCTGCTTCTCCTCAGGCGGAAAAGATCAGGGACCTTACCAATGAGTTTATTATTGCCGCCTCTGTCGTACTGCTGCCGGTAATATTCCTCACAATTTTTATATCTGTTAAGTGCCGGGCAAAAAAAGATCAGAACGAGCCCAGGCAGATTAAAGGTAACGGGAAACTGGAATTATTGATGGCAGGAGTCTTATTTACTGAATTATATGCCGGATAATTTTACTTGTGATATCGCCTCGCCAGCCACACCCTTCCCTCATTTCTGGGAACATACGATCGGCAGCGGACATGCTTTGTTGGCTTTAAGAGCCGATTGGCAGAAGCAATTGTTACGCTGTCATCGGGAGCTAGGGTTCGAACATGTCCGGTTTCATGGTATTCTTTGCGACGATATGGGTACACTGGTTTGTGAAAGTGAAAAATGGGTCTATTCTTTTTACAATGCTAACCAGGTATGCGATTTCCTGCTTTCCATTGGAATGCGGCCATTTATAGAGTTTTCGTTTATGCCTTCGACCCTTTCCTCCGGCGGCGAAACCGCTCTTCTTTATCACGGTAATATAACGCCTCCCCGCGATTATTCAGCCTGGGAAACACTGATCCACAAGTTGGTCCTGCATTGGAAAGAGAGGTATGGAGCAGAAGAGTTGCGTTTGTGGTTTTTTGAAATCTGGAACGAACCGAACTTAGCGGCTTTCTGGACGGGTACTCAACAGGATTTTTTTCTGCTGTACCGCCATGCGGCCAATGCTGTTAAAGCGGTTGATGCTGCCCTGAAGGTAGGCGGACCTGCCCCCGGGCGCTTCCGCGACACCCGGTAAAGACGGAGTTGGTGAATATTCGGGTAAATAATATCGGTGCCGTAAAAAAAATTTGCATGGAAAGGATCGACGATACCCATGCGAATGCCACGGCGGCCTGGAGGGAAATGGGGAAACCGGATACGCTGCATCCGGCCCAGGTTAAAGCGTTGGAATCGGCCTCCGCATTGATAAAAGAGTCATTATTATTTGCCTCCGAAAATGGATCGGTCCTTCTTGAAATGGAATTGACTCCCCAGGGCGCCGCACTTATAACCATAGAGACAGCATGAATCATCCCATAAATAAAGACCTTCCGCTGCTGAACACCCAGGGTACGGATAAACAAATGCTCGATAGTTTGCAACGGGAAACTTTTGAGTATTTTCTGAAAGAGGCAGATCCGGTGACCGGCCTGGTGACAGATAAGACACAACGCGGAACTCCTTCCAGCATAGCTGTGGTAGGGATGAGCCTTAGTGCCTATATTATCGGGGTGGAGTATAAATTCCTTTCAAGGAAGGATGCCGTTCAAAGAGTTCACAAAATTTTATATTTTTTCTATAACAGCCACCAGGGTGAGGAAGTTCATGCTACCGGGTATAAGGGCTTTTATTATCACTTCCTGGAAATGCATACCGGCCGGAGGGCCTGGAAATGTGAATTATCCACGATCGATACGGCCTTGCTGATGGCAGGCATTTTATCGGTAGCGATTTATTTTTCCGGCAATGATAAAGAGGAAAATGAGATCAGGCAATGGGCGGATGCCCTTTATCGCCGGGTGGATTGGCAATGGGCGTTGAACGGTGGAGACACTATTTCACACGGCTGGAACCCTGAATCCGGTTTTTTGCCTTACAACTGGGATGATAATTACAGTGAAGCGCTTTTACTCTATATGTTGGCGCTCGGGTCTCCTACTCATCCCATTAAACCGGAAGGGTATAAGCAATGGACAGCCACCTTCAAAATAAAGAACGTATACGATACCGAATATTTATATGCGGGACCTTTATTCATCCACCAGTTTTCTCATATGTGGATAGATTTCAGGGATATCCGGGATGAGTTTAACAGGAAGGCAGGATTTGATTATTTTGAAAATAGTAAACGGGCCACCTTTGTTCACCGGCAATACGCTAAGGAAAACCCGCAGCAATTCGAGCACTATGGTCCCTTTGGGTGGGGCTTGACGGCCAGTGACGGCCCGGGGGATTCCGTGCTGGAAATAGAGGGTAAAAAAAGGATGTTTTATGGGTACATTGCCCGCGGCGCTCCTTTCGGACCTGATGACGGAACCATTTCACCCTGGGCAGTCGTGGCTTCCCTTCCCTTTGCCCCGGAGATCGTGTTGAAGACGATTCGCCACGCCATTGAAAAGTTCAATTTAAAACATCATGATTCCGAAGGGTTCGATGCCAGTTTTAATCCGACCTATCCTGAAAAGACGAGAAATCCGAATGGATGGGTTTCTCCCTGGAAATTCGGATTAAACCAGGGCCCTGTAGTCATTATGATCGCGAATTATCAATTTGAATTGGTCTGGAAGACGATGCGGCAGTGCGATTATATTATAAAAGGGCTTCGAAAGGCCGGCTTTTCCGGGGGCTGGCTTGAAACTATTTAAAAAAAGATCGGATTTATGGATACATACGATATCATCATCATTGGTTCCAAAAAGAACGTTACCATACCCGGGAAGTCTGGAAAACCTCGGAGGACAAAGATCTGCATCCGGGCACCGGCTATTGGGTAGGGGGGAATACCAAGGTATATGGGGCCGCTTTATTCCGGTTAAGGGAGCGTGATTTCGATAAGGTCGATCATGCAGGCGGTATTTCACCGGAATATCCTTTTCCGCATGTCAGCCATGAACCTCGTATACAGGAGTTGCACGATCAATTGGTGAACAGGGGGTATCAGCCATTTTATATGCCTGTAGGTGTCAAACTGAATGAAGCGGATATGCTTCACAGCGAATGCATCCGTTGTAATACCTGCGATGGATTCCCCTGTATGATACATGCGAAGAGCGATGCGGATATCAATTGTGTACGGCCCTCCTTGCCGAACGATAATGTAACCCTATTGACAGAAGCAAAAGTGGAACGACTGGTGACGACCGGGAATGGGAAAGAGATCGACTATATTGAAGTGACCTATCAAAACGAGTTGGTCCAATTCAGATCGTCCATCGTGGTGGTGGCCTGCGGGGCTATTAATTCTGCCGCCCTGCTCCTTAAAAGTGCAAATGACAGTCATCCTGAGGGGCTTGCCAATAGCAGTGGCCAGGTGCGCTGGCTGTCAATGATTATTATTGGGGCGATCCGGAATTCAATTTTCCGATGGGCCATATACAATTACTAGGGAAATCCGATAAGGACCAGATATCGCCCGATGCCCCCGCGATTACCCCCGGTTTTGTATTGAGCGAAATGGCTTCTCATTCCATTGATTGGTGGTTTACCGGAGAAGACCTGCCCGCTCCCGAAAACAGGGTCCGGGTCGTTAACGGGCAGATCCATTTGGATTACAAAGTCAACAATACGGAAGGATTCAATCGGTTGATCAAGAAATGGAAACAGGTCCTGGGTGAGATTTATACGGGCCATGTTTTCGTCGACCACGGTATCTATCTGAGCAAGGATATTCCTTTGGCGGGTGTTGCACACCAGGTCGGAACCTGTCGTTTCGGAACCGACCCCGGTTCATCGGTATTGGATCTTCATTGCAGAACACATGATATAGAAAACCTCTATGTGGTGGATGGCAGCTTCTTCCCCTCGATCGGGGCCGTCAATCCGTCTTTGACGATCATGGTCAACTCATTAAGGGTCGGAGAGCATTTGATAGAGGTTTTGAAATAGGGTTGAAGGCCGCACATAAATATAAATACAACAGCCTTTGCAAAAAGATTGGAAAACAGAGTTTCGTAAATATATCGATGAAGCGCTTGGGCTGGGCGTTTTCATGTTTTCGGCTGGTTTTTTCGATGCACTCATTGAGTATCCGGGCTTGCCTCTCCGGCACCGAATCAGTTCCGCATTGGCCACGCGGTTTTTGGTCGGGTTGTCGATGGGAGGAACCGCACTATTTATATTTACTTCCCGTTTTGGCAAACGATCCGGTGCGTATATCAACCCTACTATTACGATCATTCGCTACCGGTTAGGCGATATCAACAGGATGGATGGCATTTTCTATATCCTCTTTCAGTTTTTAGGCGGGAGTTTGGGCATGTGGCTGGTCGTTCTGCTTTTCCCTGTCTGGATGAGAGATCCGAGTATTAATTATATTGTGACCGTGCCCGGAAAAGCGGTCACCTTATATATCACTTTCGAATCCCCTTACAGCGGCATGAGCATGAATCTCGCCCGTACTTTTTGCATCTGCGATCATTGCCGGTCAATGGACTGTTTTTTGGTTGTATTGTATGGCTCCGCTATGCGGCATGTGGTATGGGGCGTCACTATACCTTCTTATTAAAGAAGGTCGACTGAATTTCAGGTCGTAGCTATTAAACTATTTGGATGGCTCCTGATCGGTCGATCGGACCATATTGAACCAATGCGTACTTTTCCGGGAAAAGAGGAATTTTAGGGCCAGCATTTGCAAGAGAGCCTGAAAAACAAAAAGAACGCCCAGAAGAAGATTCGATTTGAAAAGCGGAATGACCGCGAATGGAAATACGATAATCCCCAGGATAAACAGAACCAGGAATACTGTTCTGGCCCATTTTTTCCCTAAACCTATCTGCTTTGTCAATATAAAAATTATGATCAGGGTTAGGATAGTAATAATGATCTCTTTTGAATCTGAATAACTGCTTAGACCGGTGGTCATTTTGCCGACCACCCAATTAATAATTCCCAGGAATATCGTCGCATATAGGATGTTTTTTGCGGCAATAATGTCCTTAGGCTTATGAAATAGGGGATCCGATGGGAGCATGCTGTTGTTATTTATGATAACCGTAATGTAGATATTAATATCGGGATTACTTAAAAAAAGGAGGCTCCCTTATTTATTAAGGAAGCCTCCTGAACATAAAAACAAAACAAAGGGTTATTTTTTGAAATCGTTGATGCCGTAATAATACACTTCTTTGCCATCGGGATATACACCCTGTATCTGGAAGTTTGACGATTGATTACTCAAGGCTTCTTTCAGCTCATCAACTGTTTTGATATTTTGATCGCCGATTTTAGTAATGATAAAGCCGGCACGCATATTTGTTTCATTGCTGATGAGACCATTATGAATATTCGTCACCTGCACCCCACCGTCAATGCCCATTTTGGAAGCGTCATCCTGGCTAATGGCCGCGAAGTTAGCACCTAGGGATTCAATGACCGCGGTTTTCTGGCTGGCAAAGGTCCCTAACTTATTTTTTAACACTACTTCTACCGTTTTTTCATTGCCGTCTCTCAGGTAGGTGATCATTATTTTATCTCCCGGTTTTTCGCGCGCAATCTGTTCCGATAATTGCGAACCGATGCTTACTGCGACACCGTTTATTTTAATGATGGCATCGCTTTTTCTAAGACCTGCTTCGGCAGCTGCGCCGGTAGGATCGACTTCCATGATCCATACTCCGTTTACATCGTCATTGATTCCCAATTCCTTTTTCTTTGAATCGTCTAATTGTTCGGGCGCCATGCTGATGCCGAGGTAGCCTCTTTGCACAGAACCGAATTTCATAATATCTCCGATGACTTTTTTCACAAGGTTCGAAGGAATAGAATACGCATAGCCTGCGTAAGAGCCGGTAGGAGATGCAATAGCCGAATTGATTCCGATTAACTCGCCATTCGTATTGACAAGAGCGCCACCGCTGCTGCCCGGATTGACAGCGGCATCCGTCTGGATAAAAGATTCGACTGGAGCGGAACCCTGCCTGTTGATGCCGATATTCCTGGATTTAGCGCTTATGATGCCTTCTGTAACGGTAACATCTAAGTTTAACGGGTAGCCGATCGCCAATACCCATTGCCCTAATCTCGCGTCATCTGAATTTCCCATCGGCATGGAAGATAAATCGTGTGCGTCAATTTTTATTAAAGCGAGATCGGTATTGGCATCCGTTCCGATAACCTTCGCTTTATAGTTTTTTCTGTCGTTTAAAGTGACGGTAACATCGGAGGCNNGATGTAACCATCGGCGCTGACAATGACCCCGGATCCTGAAGCCCTTTGATTTTTCGGTTGGGGTTGCGCTCCGTTATCGCCAAAAAACCTTCTGAACAGGTCATTTCCCTCGTCTCCACCAAACGGGTTTTGTTCGGGTTCTCTGCCTGCAACCTCCTTGAATTTTGTAACGGTTTTGATATGCACCACGGATGGAACGGCACTCGTGGCGGCTTTTTCGAAATCGACGGGCGTCGTAGTTACGTTTCCACTATAAGAAGTATGGGTAGCAGAGGTGTTGTCGCTGCCCTGGAAAATAGTACTATCGCCTTTTTGACGGCTGTTTGCTAACAGAGCAGCACCCCCTGTAGCGATTGCAATGCCCATGATGAGGGCGGTTAATTTAATTTTCTTTGTCATGTTTTTTATTTTATGATTTTGAAGTATTTAAGATGTAAAAGTTGTACCGAATCCTGAAAAATTTCTGAATTCGGAAGGGATATTCGCGGTTCACATCGTTAAAAAAAAGAAAAAAGCAGGGAGTTTAACTTGGCCTTCACAATAGTCCGCATTAAAACGGGGCTAAATCCCAAAGGGGTATTAAAACCTAACGGAAAAGGTATGCAGCAGACCGATAAACCGGTATTCAAGGGAGTAATGATTCAGGGAGCAGATTTTTTTAGCAATTTCCAACCCCAAACCTATACTATCGGCGTCCGGGCTATTCTTTTGAAAGCGCTGGAACAGCTTTTGGGTATCGAGTGAAGAAGGTTTCCCCGAGTTTTGAATGACCAGCTCTTTTTCTTTAAGGTATATTTGAATATTGCCGTTCGATACGTTGTGACGGATGGCATTGGACAATAAATTCCCAAGCAGTATTTCTACCAGTGATTTGTTAGCATTAAGAGTTATATCCATTGCATCGTCGAAAGCGATATGGATGGATTGCTGCCCGATCTGGAATTCATACTGCTGAAGGAGTTTTTGTAAAATATCTTTAACGGAAAGGCTTTCTTTTTTTAAGAACTGGTTGTTTTCGATTTTGGTCAACAGTATCAGGCTCTTGTTCAACCGGGACATTCTTTTGCTCGCATTGGCCAGATCTGATATCAATGCGGCCTGGTCTTCATTAAGCGGTTTTGTTTGCATCAGCAATTCTAGCTTCGATTGAAATACGGCCAGCGGGCTTTGCATTTCATGCGAGGCGTTTTCCGTAAACTCCTTTTGGCTGGTATACACCTGGTAATTCCTTTCGGTGAGTAGTTCTATGGCCCTGTTGAGATCATTGAATTCCTTCACAGACGCAGGTTCCGATTTCAGGACAGGTTGTTTGTCCACCCTGTAATCCTGCAAACGTTTTAGGGTGGTATAAAAGGGTTGCCATATCTTTTTCGTCAATATCCTGTTGATCACTAATAGCCCAAGCAGGAGCGCGACGAGTAAAAGGGATAGGATCAGGATAATCCTTTTAATGAGCGCTAGTTTATCCGCAAGGGAAGTTTTTATCCGCAGGCTGTAAAACTCCTGGTTGATGGTAAAGTGAGAGGCCAGCAGCCGGGACGGGGATTGTTTATTGGAATAGAGGCCCCCCAGTTCATCGCTGTACATGGAATCCCGGTTTTTAGTGGGCTGCTCTTTTTCGAAAACGATATCGTAGCCATAGAGATAGAGGTTCCCCTGATCATGATTGACAACGGCATTCCGTAACTGGGGCATTATCCGGGTTTTCGTGGCCAGCAGCTCTTCATCTGCCGTATCGATCAGCGCTGTTTTCAAAGCGAAATAAAAAATGGGGATAGCGGCAAGCAACAGGACCGCTGAGAAACTGAAATAGGATGCTATGGTTTTATTCAGTAATTGCATTATATCTCAAATTTATAGCCCATGCGATAAATGGCTTTGATATAATCTGCACAGCCTGAGGCAGCCAGTTTCTTTTTCAGGTTTTTTATATGGGCGTAAATAAAATCGAAATTATCAAAAACCTCCGCTTCATCTCCCGAAATGCGTTCAGCGATGGCATTTTTGGAAACTACACTGTTCTTATTAGTAGCCAGGTAAAGCAAGAGATCATACTCCGTCCGGGTAAGGTCAACAGGCTTGTTCAGGACGGTTACGGCTTTGGCATCCGTATTAATACTCAATTCATTTAATGTCAAAATGCTGCTTCCATCGAACTTTCGCCTCCGGATGACTGCTGCAATCCGGGCGCTCAATTCGGGCAGGTGAAAAGGCTTGGGAAGATAATCATCAGCGCCGAGGTTTAATCCTGTTATTCGATCCTGCATGGAGTCCCGGGCGGAAATGATAATGACACCGTCTGTTTTGTTATTTGCTTTTAGCTCCTTTAAAACCTGTAAGCCATTTCCATCGGGGAGGGAGATGTCTAATAAAATGCAGTCGTAGTCGAAAGATTCCGTTTTTTCGATGGCGGTTTTATAATTGTTAGCTACTTCGCATGAGTAAGTTTCGGCTTTGAGATAGGCAACGATGCTTTTGCTTAGTTCCTCTTCATCCTCAATGATCAGTATTTTCATGAGTAGTTCTTTTTAAATGGCTATCGCTTTTAGCAGGCTTAAGGTATTAATAGGGATAAGTTAATTTGGTTTTACAATTTAAGAATAAAATATGTATTTTGATTTTATGACAACCGTTGATAAACATGCTGAAGATTTCAGGTGAGAAAGAAATTCCGAAATTTGCAGGGGAATCGCTATTGGCATATTTCTTATTGGGAAACGCTCATCAGTTCGAATGTTCCTTTCTCCAGTTCTCGGAGAAATATTTAGCCGATTCGGAGATGAATTTATAGTATTCGTAGTCGGTTTCGAAGGTTTGAAGGAACTCATAACTAGGCCTGTACTCGCGCATGAAGGTATCGAGGGCCGGCTGCTCCAGGCCGGTTACCCTTTTTACAAGCGCCTTTGTGAACCGGTGGTCTATGTATTTGTCTTTTTCCTCTTCCTCCAGTCGTTTCTGGAAGGCGAGCATCCGGCGGTGGCTTCCCCCATCGAACATCATGTCGAAATCGAGGCCTACCCCCAGGCCCAGGCCTCCTCCTTTGTGGTCCATTTTCATATTGTCTAAATAGCTGCGTCCATAGTTGAATACTTTTTGATATTCCATGCGGTTTGTCAATGAATCCTCGCGATAATTTCTGGACCATACCAATACCGAAGTCATGGTGTCGGCGTCTACCTGCAGGCTCATATCGAATGGCAGGTCTGTGTCCAGATTTTTGACAGGGAATTTAGCGGTGCCCTTACCCAGGTAAGAGAAAGAGAGGGAGTCTCGGGTAGACAGCCTGATTCTATAATGACCCGACGAATCCGTAACTGTTCCGGCGCCCGAAGTTGCCATCACACTCACTCCTGGCATCGCATAGAGTTGAGAGCGATCATAGACCGTTCCTTTTATCTCTACCTGACCGGAGGCTACCATGCTGGATAAAGCTAACAGTATCGCTAATAAGCTCTTTGGCAAAGTCTTGGGTTTATTGGATCCGGAAACTACATCACGGGTAAGTGATAACCCAAAAAGAGGGGTGATTTAACAAATTATTTGTTATATTTTTCAAAAACGGCCGACCTTTTAGGTGGAAATGTTTGACGTAATTTTACTGATCCGCTTATTTCAGGTATTCACCGATTTTTAAGCCAGGTGCTTATCGAACCCCCTTTTAACAAGTTCCTCATAGGATCGCCATACCTCATCCGGTATTTCCTGGTAGATCTGGAATCCTTTCGAGGGATAGACCTTGATCCGCTGCAGATCCCCGACCATGCTGTTGATGATGTTTTCAATCAATAATTCCGGGGTGGGGTATTCTTCAAACGACAATGAGGGCGAAGTGACCCTTATTTTCTTTTCGGGCAGGTGCTTTTTAAAGGTCGCATAGCTCCTTCTTTCCATATAGGGTTTCTGCACGACGATAAAGGAGTGCGGATCGATATTTTTCTCCTGGAGCAGTTGCTGTGTGAACAGGATGTTTTCCCCGGTATTGGTAGATCTGTTTTCAATCAGGATGGCCTGTTCGGGAACGCCGCGGTTTATGGCGATCCTGGCCAACTGATCGGCCTCCGCCTCCTTCCACATGAGTTTTGTCAGCCTTCCGAGACCGCCTGAGAAGATCAGCAGCGGCGCCCATCCCTGTAAGTATAGGTCTGCACCCCGGTCGGCTACCCGCAGATCATAACTGCCTAACACTAAAATACAGTCCGCTTTTTCAATGGAATGGCGTCTTTTCCCCTCCAAAATAGCATCTTATAGACAATTTTTAAAATTTTACCGGTCCGGTTGTTTTTTGTGAGGGGCGCTGAAAAACAGATAAATAGTAGTAAATTACCTATCTATTCCAACATATCTATCGCAAATGACTACACCCTGATCGCAAAAACTCTGAAAATTATTTGCAGATGGATCGTAAGATCAAGCCGGCCCATAGAATACAAAAAAGTAACGGATGAAAGCTGCCACTGAAAGATCGCTGATCATCGTCATTGTGCTCGGAGTAATCAGCGTAGTCGCGATTGTAGCTGTCTCTTTACAGCAATCGGAACGTCTCCAGGATACGGCGGATAGCATCAGGCATACGAACTTGGTATTGTTCCAAACCAAAGACGTTTTGGCCGCCGATATGCAATATGAATTAAGCGTGAAGAATTTCCTGCTCTCCGGTGATAGTAGTTCGCTGCTGTCTTCACGGAGGTTATTTTCTCTCCTGCATGCGGGGATCGATACACTCAGAAAGCTCACAAGGGACAATCTTGTACAGCAGGTCCGGCTGGACTCGATATGGCTAACCATCGGGAGCAATAAAGAGATTTTGGACAGCGCGGTAGCCCTGAGGCTCTCTGGCAAGCGGCAGGCTGCCGGTTCCCTGGTCGTCTCCCGGGAGGAAAGAGGGTCTACCGAAAGGATACAATCCTTGCTTGGTCGCCTGCAGTGGGAGGAGAACCGGTTGCTGGTGCTTCGCAGCGCCGCCAACCAGCGTGTAAAATCGCGTTTGCGGGAGGTGTTTATGGGATTGATCGTCGTAGTGGGTTTCCTGCTCATCGTGGTCGTCCGGAAGATACGTGTCGATCTCTTACGACAAAAAGAAGCCAGGGATCGGTTGAGCTTGTTTAGCCAGGAACTGGAAGCACAGGTGATGAGTAAGACCGCCGCGCTGCAGGCTTCCGAAGAGAAATACCGTACCATTTTTTATAAGAGCCCCCTTCCCAAATGGATCTACGACCAGGAGACCCTGCGGTTTATGGAAGTCAACGAAGCCGCTGTCAATCATTATGGCTATAAGGAGGAAGAATTCCTTGCCATGACGATCAGGGATATACGACCATACGAGGATATAGAAGGAATGTTGGCAGACGTTAATAAAATCGACGGGGGAACGGAAGAGACCCGGCATGGCTTCTGGCGGCATCTTAAAAAGAACGGGGAACTCATCATAGTAGAGGTCACCGCCCATGCAATGGAGTATAATAACCGCCATGCACGGATGGTGGTCGTGAATGATGTCACTTTGCAAAAACAGGGAGAGATCCTGATGAAACAGTTGAACATAGACCTCCAAAAAAGGGCTTCGGAGCTGTCCGCTTCGAATGCTGAATTGGAGCGTTTTGCCTACATCGCCTCCCACGACCTGCAGGAACCCTTGCGCATGGTGAGCAGCTTTTTACAGTTGTTGAAAAAAAAATACCAGGATCGTTTGGATGATAAAGCGAACCAATATATCCATTTCGCGGTAGACGGCGCGGAGCGGATGAAGATCCTGATCTTCGACCTGCTGGAGTACTCCAGGCTGGGCTTCGGGAAAGAGAATTTCGGGGAGGTGGACCTGGGCCAGGTGATAAAGGAGGTAAAAAGGGTGTTTGCGGAAAAAATAAAGAACGCGGGCGCTCATATCGAAGCCGGACTGCTGCCGGTAGTATTGGCTGATAAGGTGCAGATGGTCCAGTTGTTCCAGAACATGGTCAGCAACGCGTTGAAATACCGGCGGTCGGAACAGCCGTTGATACGGATAGAGTCGCGGGAGATGCCGGAACACTGGCTATTCATTGTCCGGGATAATGGGATAGGGATCGATCCGCTGTACTTTGAGAAGATATTTATCATTTTTCAGCGCTTGCATACCCGCAGCGAGTATTCCGGAACGGGGATCGGCCTCGCCATTTGTAAGAAGATCGTCGAAAGGCATGGGGGAAAGATCTGGGTGGAGTCGGAAATAGAGAAGGGGAGCAGCTTCTTTTTTACGATCAGGAAGCGGGCCGTGAAGGAATCAATTGAAGGGATGAACAAATAATAAAACCTACATCATATGAAAGAAGTTCACATCTTACTCGTGGATGACAACGAGGGTGATATTCTCCTCACCATCGAAGCCCTCAGCGAAGCCAGGATCATCAATAGAATATCCGTCGCCCGAGATGGGGCGGAAGCGATCCGTTTTCTGAAGAAGGAACTGGAATTCCAGGGTAGCGATTCGCCCGACCTGATCTTATTGGATATTAATCTTCCCAAGATGGATGGGATGGAAGTGCTGGCCGTTATAAAGACGGATCATGAGCTCAGGCGGATCCCTGTTATCATGCTCACCACATCCTCTTCCGAGCGGGATATTCTTGCCTCTTACGACAATCATGCCAATTGCTATATTACGAAGCCTGTGGACCTCGATAGGTTCATGAGTGTCGTGAGGACGATAGAAGATTTCTGGATCAGTATTGTAAAACTTCCCAGAACAACCTGATAAGGAAGGACTTTGAAAGTCAACTTAATAATCTGTAATGGCCTCAGTATTTAGCAAAGGGCCTTCATAAATAGTGTAACCATGCCCCCGGGAAATTTATTATTATTGAATATTCTGGTGACGGAGGACAACCCGGGAGATTTTCTCCTGCTGGAGGAATTGTTGCATAATACGGAATTGGTGATCGGGAAAATATACCAGGCCACCCTTCTTTCCGAAGCCCTGGCGATCCTGTCTTCCCAGGCGATCAACCTCGTGTTCCTGGACCTGCATTTACCTGATAGTTCGGGTATCGATTCCTATATGAACATCAGCGGAGCCGCCCAGCGGATCCCCGTCATCCTGTTGACCGGTCTCACGGATACCAATACTGCTTTACAGGCCCTATTGCTAGGCGCCCAGGATTATCTGATCAAAGGAGAGTTCGATGGGAAGCTCCTTGCCCGCGCTATCCGTTATAGCATAGAAAGAAAACGAAACCTTGAGAACCTGCGCGATAGCGAGGAGCGCTACCGTGAGCTTTTCAATAATAACCCGATGCCTATGTGGGTCTTCGATGCAGAAACCTTCCAGTTTTTGGAGGTGAATGATGCAGCTATCCATCATTATGGTTATAGCTATGATGAATTCCTGGGCAGGACGATCCTGTCCATCCGTCCCCGCGAGGATGCAGAGCGTGTCAGAAATGAAGTCGTTGCCGGCTTATCTTCCAAAGAGGTGACGAAAAAAGGGGTCTGGAAACACATTAAAAAGAATGGTGAATCCATTTTTGTGGAGATAGCCTCTCATAATATTGAGTATATGAACCGGAAGGCGGTGTTGGTACTTGCCAATGACGTTACGGAAAGGATCAGGCTGGAGAAGGAGCTGAATGAACAAAGGGTATTAAAGCAGAAGCAGATCACCGAAGCCGTCATCCTTGCCCAGGAGCGCGAAAGAACCGAGATCGGAAAGGAATTGCATGACAATGTGAACCAGATACTGGGAGCGACCTGCCTCTATATCAATACGGCGATAACCGATGAAACGATCCGGCAGGACCTCCTGGAACGCAGCGTGGAATTTATCAATAATGCGATCAACGAGATCAGGAAAATCTCTAAGTCCCTGATCACGCCGGGCATCCGGGAGATCGGACTGATCGATTCGATCGAGGACATTATCGAAGATTTTAAGATGGCAAGCAGTCTGAA
>PLXD01000277.1 GCA_003151295.1 Chitinophagaceae bacterium
CAATCGATCATGCGGCTCGTGTAGCCATATTCATTGTCGAACCACACCATGATCTTGACATGATCGCCGATGGAGGAAGTCAGGGCGGTATCCACGATGCAGGAATGGGTGTCGCCCTTGATATCCAAAGATACCAGGGGATCTTCGCTGCAAGCCAATATGCCTTTATAATCGTTCATGGCAGAGGTCCTGAAAAGGGAATTGATCGCTTCGGCGGCGGTCGGAGTTTTCAGGAGGACCGTGAAGTCCGCCAACGCCCCATTGGCTACCGGTACCCGGGTAGAAACGGCTGCTATCCTACCTTTTAAAAGAGGAAATAGCCTTTCCAGGGAATGAGGCAGGTCTATCTCCACGGGAATAATAGATTCTGCCGCCGCCCGGCCCCGACGGAACTGCTTGTGCGGCGCGTCGACCAATTCCTGCCTGGATGTATAGGAATGCAGGATATTCAAATGAGCCGATTCAATGCCGATCGACTGCAAAATATATAAAATATGAGTCGCGCAATTGGTCATGCAGCCACCCGGAGAGAAGATATCGACTTCCGGCGTTAGTAAATGTTGGTTGAACCCGTAAATAAGCAAGGGGATGTCTGCAGAACCGGTAGTAGACAACAGTACTTTTTTAGCACCGGCCAGCAGGTGTATCCCCGCGCCTTCCAAGGTACTGAACTTACCGGTGCATTCCAGCACGATATCGACGCCTAGCTCTTTCCAGGGCAGCCGGGATGGATCTTTCTGCTGAAAGGCGGCAATGCTGCGGCCCTCAACCTTCAGGGTGCCTTCGCGTTCGCAATACAGCAGTTGGGTCGGCAGAGTGCCATATATGGAATCATGCCTTAGCAAGTAAGTCAGGTTATCCCTGTCCATCAGATCGTTCACGGCGATCAGTTCAATCCCTTCCAGGCCAATTAACCTCCTGCAGAGAAGCCTTCCGATACGCCCCATTCCATTAATAGCTATACGCATAGAGGAGTTGTGTGGTTAAATGAACCGCAAATATCGATAAGTAGCCCGAAAAAAAGGAATAAGATAGTTTTACGAAAATAAATGGGATATTTAGAAATATATAAGAAAAACACTTATGCCGGGTTTCAATACAGGGTGTTATGCCCCATATTTCCAATTATGACGTTAATTGCCGCAAACCATACCTTGTGACAAAACCTATGATCCGCCTTCTCAATAAGGTGTTGGTGATTGATGAAATGCCGGTAATCTGCCTGGGCTTGCAGGAGGCTTTTAGAGCCATCAATAAAGAAGTGACCGTGGAATCAGCAGAAAATCTCTTTACGGTCATCTCCTCTCCTACTTACGACCATAAAGCTTATGACCTGATCATTGCAGCCCCTCCCAATGACGGGTATGCGGATGATATTCTTCAGCCGGTCGCCGATCTGCGGAAAAAGTTCCCGGAACCGAAGATCCTGCTCTTTGCGGAGAGCTACAATCCGACGATCATAGAAAAAATGAAGCCCCTGGCTATCGACGCCTATGTCCATAAATACGAAGGCATAAAAGAGATCCGGGAAGCCTATGAGAAGCTATCGGAAAACGAATCCTACATCTCTGGCATTTTTCATACCATTTATTTCAAATATGGGCTGAACCCGGCATTTCTTCAGCAGCGGAACGACCTATTGATATCTGTTAGTACTATACAGCGAAGTATCCTCCGGTTGCTATGCCAGGGAAAGACCATAAAAGAGATCGCCGATTCTTTGCAAAGACCTCCCGCCGAGATCATGGGGCAAATCAATCATTTCTGCGCCAGATTATAAATAGCTGGGCTCATATCAGTTTTTGCTGACTATGAGTATTGCCTTAATTTTAGGGCTATAATCTCCCCATTTCAGAAAATTATCGTAAATAAATGTACAGAAAACATCTAGCTGCAATTGTCCTCCCTCTTTTTTTTGTCTTTTTTGCCGGCGCCCAGGAGCAATATGAGCTGAATTCCGGCTGGAAATGCATCAATATCGGTAAGGTCAAAGTCAAGGGAGAAAAAATATCCCTTCCCGTTTATTCCACCCGGGAATGGATGCCGGCGACTGTTCCGGGCACGGTGCTGACCAGTTTGCTGGATAACAAATTGGTTCCCGATCCTTTTTACGGGATGAACAATGAAAAGATCCCCGATATCTATACGACGGGCAGGGATTATTATACCTACTGGTTCGTCAAGGACTTTAAAGAAGCAGCGCCGAAAGACGATCAGCAGGTATGGCTGCATCTACGGGGGGTGAATTACAGCTGTGACGTTTATCTCAACGGTCACAAACTGAATGAGAAGACTCATTATGGGATGTTTCTAAGGCAAACCTATAATATCGGCGCCTTTTTGGCAAAGGACGGCGTCAACAGGCTGGCCGTGATCGTCTATCCGCCTGATCCCGTTGGCAATCCCAATGGCGGCCAGGGCGGCGACGGCGAGATCGCGCGTAGCGTCTCCCACCAGTATGTCGCGGGTTGGGACTGGATACAGCCTGTCCGGGACCGCAATACGGGGATCTGGGATAAGGTGACGATCGAAAAGACAGGGCCCGTCAATATCAGCAATCCGCATGTGATCACCGACGTTCCGGGCATAAGAACGCCCGATGCCAGAACCCAGCAGCCGGCGATCATCCGGGTCAGCGCCGAGTTGGAAAACCCTACTTCACAGATTGTCAGCGGTAATTTGAGATATGAGCTGGAAGGGCAGACTGTTTCCGTGCCGGTGACCCTCCAACCCGGGTCAAAGCGCGAGGTAAAGCTACCCGACTATAAGCTGGACAACCCGAAACTCTGGTGGCCGAATGGTTACGGCCCGCAATCCCTTTATCATACCTCGCTCGTTTTCGAAAGCGATGCTAATGCTGCTTCCGATAAGGAATCATTGGATTTCGGGGTGCGGGAGATCACCACAACCTGGAATTTGGTTACCCGGAGCAGCCAGGCCATGGTGAACGGGCAGCCCATATTCATCAAGGGCGGCAACTGGATCGTCTCCGACGAGCTGTTGCGTTTCAGCCCGCAACGCTATGATGCAGAAGTGAGGTTTCACCGGGACATGAACCTGAACCTGATCCGCGTCTGGGGAGGCGCCCTGACGGAAAGGCCTGAATTCTACCAGGCCTGCGACAAATATGGGATCCTGGTCTTCCAGGATTTCTGGAATTCGGGAGATTGCAACGGCCGATGGACCGATCCTCAAAAAAAAGAAGATCAATGGACGCGGAGACAATACCCGGATGACCACGGACTGTTCCTGGCGTCAGTCGAAGACCAGGTAAAAATGATCCGCAATCATCCCTCCCTGGCATTCTGGTGCGGGGGTAATGAGATCACTCCGACGGATGATATCTTGTTGCCCATGAAGGACTCTATCCTGCCTGCGCTGGATGGAACGCGCACTCTCTTCGATTATTCCAATTCGGACAGTATGTCCTTCAATTTTCTCGGTGGTAACGGAGACGGCCCCTATGGTGTCCAGCCCATCGGCAGGTTTTGGTCCGAGCGGACCTTTCCTTTCAATTCGGAAGTGGGGTCCGTGGGGGTGGGAGACTATGAGTCACTGGAACGGTTCCTGCCTAAGGAGAACCTGATAGCCCCGGAATACCATGCCCAGGGACGCCATCAAACAGAAGACTCCGTCTGGGCCTATCATAAGTATATCGGCTACGATTCTACGGTCTATGTATACGGCCCCGTAAAGGATCTGAAAGATTTTGTTATGAAGGCGCAGTTGGTGAATTACGACCAGTACCGGGCGTTGATGGAAGGCTACAGTTCGCATATGTGGGAATGGTATACCGGCTCTATCATCTGGAAAACACAGAACCCCTGGACGGCCCTGCGGGGACAGATGTACGACTATTACCTGGACGTGAACGCATGTCTCTACGGCCTTCACAGCGGCAGCGAGCCGTTGCATGTGATGTTCGACCCCGTTCAGCAAATGGTGGAGATCGTGAATAATACGTTCAGCTTTCATGGCAATATGATGCTGGAAGTCAGCACCTATGACATGCAGGGTAACAAAAAGCTGCTTACGCTGGTATACGAGGAGATCGGCCCTTCTGCGGTAAGAAAGTACCTGAGTATCGGTAGAGAACTGGAAGCCCTCCGGAAAAAGGAAGGGGTATTCCTTTCCCTGCGTTTATTGGATGGCGATAAACAACCTATCAGCGATAATTTCTATTGGCTTCCGGATGAAGGTAATCAATATTCGGGCTTACAACAGATGGCGAAAGCGGATCTGACAATCGTCGCCAAACAGGTCGGTAAGGGTAAGATCGCAGTCACGCTCGGCAATGCGGCCGGCAATCCTGTCGCTTTCTTCAACCGGCTTGCGCTGATCGATCCGCAAACTAAAAAAAGGATCCTGCCGGTCTTCTTCAGTGATAATTATATCTCGATCGTTCCCGGGAGCAGTAAGACGATCACGCTGGATTACGAGCCATCCGCAAATGCAAAGGATCCCGCACCGGTTGTCTCGGTGAAGGGGTGGAATGTGGAGGAAAAGGTTTCGCAGATAAAATAAGAGAAAACGAGGACGGAAATCGTGGCTGAGATAAGCTAAAGTTGAAGTAAAATCGAAATCACGGATTAAAAATAAGAGGCAAGGGATGTTCAGAAAAACAATGAATATCCTTTGCCTTTATTGTTTTGCTTACCTATAGGGATGTCTTTTGAGATATCCTTCCGGAACTGCTGCATCTCGTTTGTAAGGAATTTGCTATATTGACTGAACATAAATTCAGTAAAAATATTCATACCCTCTTGTTTCCTGGATTCCTGCAATGCGGTAAAATAATCTACTTTATCCTCTTTAAAAACAATCGATAGAGGCAGTTGATAATACGATTGGATGTAATTCATCAGAAGCCTGCTGGTCCTGCCGTTTCCATCATAAAAAGGATGTATGGATACCAGGTCGAAATGGGCAGTAAAGGAGAGGATCAACTGCTCCAGGATCGATTCAACAGATGCAAGGTCGCCATTCAAATTATCAGCCAGTTTTTTTGTATATGGTTCGACCTTATCATCATTTATAAAATAACTGCCTCCGGCGCTTACATTTCCTTTACGAAACATGACTTTAGAAACGTCTATCTCCCCGAATACCGTATTATACAAGGCCCCGGTATGCCGCAATACTTTTGCGTTGATCTGTTGGATAAAAGGGGCGGTTATGGGAATCTTTCTTTTCGCAGATTCAAGAACGAATTGCAGTGCCTCGAAATGGTCTTTTACCATTAAACTGTGTTCCAGTGGCTTCCCTTTTGGAGTGATCCCTTCTTCCAGTAATAACCTGGTTTCATTTTCAGTTAAGGTAGAGCCTTCAATACTGCTCGAATGGTGAACAATCGCATACTGGCTGAATTTGTCATAATCTATGACCTGATGCAAATTCAGTGACTTATATTCGGCAATTATTTTGCTGATATCCTCCATACGCTTGCAAAGATAACCTTAATGTTGAGACTATTCTCCCAGCGTATGCTATGCAACTTCTACGCCTTTCTGACCACATCGAGCAGTTTCCTGTCCAGTTTGTGACCATGCCAGTCTTCATAGGCCACATCGGTACGGCCGGGATCGAGCACGCCGAAATCGCCGATGAAATTCCATAAGGCGANNAATAAGCCGATCCCTGCCCCGGAAAGGATATCCGTCACATCCCCGAACCAGGCAAGGAAGACCTCATGGGGTGTCTTATTCCAGCAGCCGCATTCGCCGCAATGGACCCCTACTCCTTTTTGAACCAGCTCTATCCAAGGTTTATAGTAGGTCTCCAGCATAGGCCGGCTCAGGTACTCGGAGCCCACCTGGCCCGGCCACTTCGGATCGGGCAGGTGATCGATCTCCTCCTCTTTATAGACCCAGGGCGCTTTGTAGTGAGATATAGCATGCGGATGATATCCACGGCAGCTCTGCCCAATATCCAGGTCCATGATCTCCGGGATGACGGTGTTGCCGACATTGTTCCCATCGGCGATGACCAGGTGTCCCGGATTTTCCTTACGGATGGCTTCGGCCGCCGCCAGTGCCACCTTCCGGTATATTTCACCGGGAACGGCGCTACGTTTGGAGTGCTGGTCGTTCATGTCTTCCCGCATACTGGGTTCGTTGAGCAGGTCGAAACTTATTTTTTTAGAAGAGACATTCTTATACAATNNACGGCTCATGAAAGCCGGCATTGACGCAGTAGCCGGGGGCCCTGTGCAGGTTGAGGCTTACATGAATACCGTGTTTATGGGCCATGGCCACCAGGCTGTCGATCTCATCCATTTTCTCCGGATCCGTATGATACACTTCTTCGGGAGTGATGTTCCGGCTACGATCGAATTGCAGGTAATGCGGATAGGCGATGGGTATGCGTATGAAGTCAAAGCCCCAATCCTTCATCCATTTAATATGTTCTTCGGTAGTGGGCTTTCGGACAGGTGTAGGGTCCGGTGAAAAAAAGTCAAGCATATTGAACCCCTTCCATTTGGGAAGTTTGTTGGCAATACTCTTTTGCCTTTCCGCAGTAGCCTCCTGCCCTAACGACGCCATCGCCGCTTTTTCAGCCAGCGAAAGACCGACCGTGATAAGGCCGGAGTTCCTGATAAAAGATCTGCGATCCATAAGAATGGTTATTTAGGTGAATAAATTTCCGGCTACGAATGACACTTCTGCAAAAAAATCCTACAGATAGCTCAACCACCATTTGTCCTTATGCGTTCTTTTATACCGGTCATACCAACTGCATAATGGATACAGCGATACCACCACGAACAACCAGACCAGGTAGACAATGCCCAGTGAAAAACCGAAGCCCTTCAGTTGCTGCTGCGTGTCGAGCCAGCCTTGACCGATGATCATATCTGAGGCTTTATGCCCGCAAAGCGGCGCAGCGAAAACGGCCACCAGGTGCAGGAGATAGATATGCAGGATATAATAGAACATCGGGACCCTGCCGTACACCGATAGTTTGCGACTGAGCCATCCCCTGGCACTTTCAGACACGGCCAGGAACAGGATAGAAGGCCCGAGCGTCATCAGCAGGTATAGTAAGGAAGGAGGATACTTGGTCGTTTTGAGGAAAGAGAGTAAACTAAAAACAACAGAAGGCTGGGTGCTCCAGGGACTCGGATCTCCATAGATATTCGACCAGCGGAGGATCACGAATAGCACGATCGTCCCCAGGCCCAGGCGGGTCAGTATTTTTTTTCGTCTTTCCGCCGGAAAGGAGCTGTCATAGATTTCCCCCAGAACATAGCCCAGCGCCATGACTCCGATCCAGGGCACAAGGGGATATACGACCATGATCAGAAAACCATTCACAAAAAATGGATGCCGTTCGTGGATAACCGCCCACAGAAAGGCCGGGATGCCATCTCCTGCAACATGCACGTTATCCAGTAAATTATGGCCCAATACCAGGAGCAGCCCAAAGACCAAGATTCCCTTCCTGGGCAACCAGATTAATGCTGCCAATGCAATCATGCTGATGCCGAGCGCCCAGATGACGATCAGGAGGACATCCTGCATATCGATATTAAATTTCCAGGCGAAGCGGACGATAGTAAATTCCAGGAAAACGAGCCACAAGCCTCTTTTGAAAAGGAACCCGGACAATTCCTTTTTAGATTTTCGCCGGCTCACCAGGAAGGCCGATACGCCCGCCAGGAACATGAAAGTAGGAGCGCAGTAATGCGTGATCCATCGTGTGAAAAACAGCAATACATTCGTCTTTTGAAGGTTCGTCGGATC
>PLXD01000455.1 GCA_003151295.1 Chitinophagaceae bacterium
CCCCGAAAGGGCAACCCCGGTAACACAGATTCCTGGCCTGGCATTGTCCTCTTCCCTGCTCTAAATGAATGGGTTCAGGTTTTGTCAGATGAGCGCAACGGCCGATGATCACCTGCCTGTCCGTATATTGTTCGCTAACTTTTTGCTGTATATGTTCCTCAACGCAGTTGAGCTCAAAAGGCGGTAGGAATTCGCCATCCGGCAAATGATCGATTCCGTCCGCATTACCGCTGATCCCCGCAAATTTTTCTACATAGCTGTACCAGGGCGCCAGGTCTTTATATNNACCATCCCGCGCGGGCGCGTTGAACTCATAGTCGCTCCAGCGTTGGGTCTGCCGCGCCCAGATAAGGGATTTTCCGCCTACCTGGTAGCCGCGTATCCAGTCGAATGGCTTTTCCTGTATATAAGGATGCTCCTTGTCTTTTACGAAGAAATGCTGCGTAGCCTCATCGAGGGCATAGCATTTTGAAACGATGGGATTTTCGTCCCGGAACGTCTTGGATAGCTTTCCATGATGTTTGAAATCCCAGGGATCCTTAGTCGCTGTCGGGTAATCCGTTAGATGCTTTACCATTCTGCCGCGTTCGAGGACCAGTGTCTTTAGTCCCTTTTCACATAGTTCCTTTGCAGCCCATCCGCCGCTGATGCCGGATCCGATCACGATGGCATCATAAGTATTTCGACTTACCCCATTCCCGTTGTTTGACCTTATTGTATTTCCGTTACCCATTATTTACTTTGTTGGTTGAATAGATAACTCATCGGATCGATGAAATTATATCGAGGTGATAAAAGTAACGAGAAAATTCATCTGAATTTTAAGCAGGAAATCGGGACAGATGCAGGAATTTAATTCATTATTGGAAATATTTCCCATCCGGGGAATATTAGGGTTTCTGGGGACATGCTTAAAATATTGATAATCAGTTACTTATTAATTTGGTACAGGCATTGTCATAATAGTAACAAATCCCAACGTATGAAACTCTTTAAAACCACCCTCTGCAAATTCTTTCTCTTAGTACTGTTTATCACGGGCCCCGCTATGTTCGTTGAAGGCAATACGGAATCGGCCAACGAAGTAAGTAATACCGTATCGGCAACTACCTACCATACCGCCGATATGATCAGGAAAATCATCAATTACAGGATTTCGGCCATGCCCCTCTATATAAATAATAGTGCGGAAATGAAAAAGGCTCAAATGGAAGTGGAAAGAGCCAGATTAAAGATGGCTGAAAAAAGAGCGGAATTGGCGGCTGCAAAAAAAGTGGAATTAAGGATGATCATCAGTCAGGCGGCGGTGATCTACAATGATATGGAACTGCAGGATTCCCGGTTGAGTCAGAAAGCTTTTGAATATGGATTGATAGGATATTATAAACTCCGCAAGAGGGGTCTTTTACAAAGAACGGATGTCTTATCCATCTGTGATTTCAGCCAGTCATCCAGTTCTAAAAGGATGTATATTATCGATGTCCGCAATCATAAACTTCTTTATCGTACCTATGTCGCTCATGGCATTAATTCCGGCGACGAATATGCAAACTCTTTTTCCAACAGGCCTGAATCCTGTAAGAGCAGCCTTGGATTCTATGTGACCAGGAAAACGTATACCGGCATCAATGGCTTGTCTTTACGGATCGATGGTCTTGACAAGGGTTTCAATGACCATGCAAATGAAAGGAATATTGTGATACACGGCGCTTCCTACGTAAGTCTCAGGATCCTTCATAAATACGGTGTAATGGGAACGACTTTTGGCTGCCCCGCCGTTCCGGAAGAAATGAGCTCCCTGATCATTCCGGCTGTAAAAAACGGTACCTGTTTCTTTATTTACTATCCTTCTAAAAAATATTTAACTCAATCCACCGTTCTTAACGGGTAGAGCAGATTGTTGGGCTGGCGAAACACATAACATACAAAACATATATTATATAAGGCGGGGTCCCCAGGGGCTCCCGCTTCTTTTTTTAAATCCAATTTAATGACTATGAAACCGGTTGTTTTATCCTTTCTTCTTTTTTTATCTTTTTCCGCCTTTTGCCAAAAGGATTTACAGCGGGAAGACGTGCATGCCGATCTGCTGAAAGGGAAGAAAAGATCCATATTGGTTTATTCCGGGAAGACCCATTCCTACACGATGGATATTACGGCCAAATCTGTGAAAGCTTCTGATCTCCCCGGATTTGCTAATATCGACAAACAGATCGTACAGTCGACCCTGGTGCCGGTGCCGCAGCATACCGATCTCACCAATCTGACGCCGGAAAAGGAAAGAGAGGTCCTTACAAAATACATGAACTATGAACTGGACTATTACAAGAGGAAACTCAGGCATGGCTATAGTAATCTGCAGACCGAATGGCTGACCCTGCGGGGCCATTTGTTCCTGGTATGGTATTTCGATATGCCCAAGGATTACAAATTGGTGAGCAGACAGATTTATTTTTCCACCCTCTTCTTTGACCAGGTCGTGGATCTTAATGCGCCCGTCTTCAAAGCGAATGATCTGCTGCATGCGAAGAGCATCCTGACGAAATTGGCAGGTTCCCTGAAAACCTATAATAACTCCCTGGACCTTGCCATGCTGACCCGGCAAATAAACAGATAAATAAACATTTTACTTTACCTTAGCGGCTTCGGGATGGTAATGATCCAATTCGTCATATAATACCATTCGCAGTTTGTTTATGAAGCGATTCCTCCATTTTCTAACCGGTATCATATTATTCTCCGGCTGTGCCGCCCCTTTAGTCAGGGTCATCGATAAAAAAGAGGTATCAAAACCATTTTCAAATATTCTTATTATTTATGTGGATGGGAATATTGATTTTCATTTTTTAGACTCTACCACGTACGATATCTGCGTCAGGAGTTGCTTTTCCGACGCTTCCAAATTTGCGACGAGGAGCAGCGCAGAGGATATGCTTTTTGATCGTTTATCCACCCTTCATACGAAGATCAATAAATCTTCGGATCTGTTCACTGCGGATTACAATCGCTATCCCGATTTCATTGATCAAATAAATAAACTGGGCATCGATGCCGTCTTGCTGATCGACTTCGGTAAATTTCCTCATACCGCTTATAATTCGGGCACCCGGCTAAGCACTTCACCTTATTATTTTAATCATGCGGATAAGGATAAAGCGCCGNNTGGCTGGTCGATGTGAAAACGAAATTTCCCGTATGGTCGGCTCAACTGGACGCCAAAGGGAAAAAACTGGATCCCGTCAATAATAATTTACACCCCTCTACGGTGAAAGATATTTGGAAAAGCCTTGTAGACGGCGGTTACATATTCCCCTATTAACCGGCAATTCCCGGTCAATGCACCTTCAGGACAATCTTGCCTCTTGTATGCCCTTTTTCGCTCTCTCTATGCGCCTGAGCTGCCTCTTGCAACGGAAAAGTCTTTGAAATGACGGGTTTTAACTTCCCCGTATCGATTAACGCGGCCATCTGCTGCAGTTGATCCGGCAGCGACTTCGCCATAAAAGAAATGCCTTGCAATCCTTTTGCTTTAATAGAGGCATCGTCCTTTATACCCACCGTACTTACCAGTATCCCTCCGGGTTTCAATACCTTCTGGGAATTCATCTGGACTTCTCCACCAATAGTATCGAATACCACATCAATATCTTTCAATTTATTCTCAAAATGTTCGGACTCATAATTAATCACTTCATCTGCGCCTAATCCCTTTAAAAATTCTATATTCTTCTCCGAAGCCGTTCCTATTACATAAGCACCTTTCCATTTGGCCAGTTGGACTGCAAAAGTTCCAACGCCTCCTGCGGCGCCATGAATCAATATCTTTTGGCCGGCTTGCAGCTGGCCGTGATCAAAGAGACCTTGCCAGGCAGTAAGCCCAGCCAAGGGTACGGCAGCAGCAAATTGATGATCCAATTTTGTCGGTTTCAATGCGATTTCACTCGCACGAACAGCCACATATTCCGCATAAGTCCCATTCCTGGTCGTATCCGGACGGGCATATACTTCATCACCTACTTTGAAACTGCTGATTTTTTTTCCCACCTTTTCAATGATTCCCGAAACATCCCATCCGGGGATAAAGGGAAAAGTTCGTACTACCGTACTTTTCATATTCCCTTTTCGCACCTTCCAATCTATCGGGTTGACACTGGTTGCCATCACCCTGATCAATACATCGTCTTCCCGGATATCAGGCATCGGGGCCTCTTCATAAATAAGTTGTTCCGGACCTCCATATTGATGGATTTGAATTGCTTTCATAATGAACAGTTTTATAGCTTATGAAATATCGTCAATGCAAATTTACTGCCATGACCAGCATCAGAATGAAACACCTGCTGTTTCATGACCGAATAGTCATAAAGGCAGCATCTTCGCAAATAATTGGTTTCAAATTTTTAACCAATTATATCAAATTCGCCTGGCGCTCATCATTATTGCGGATCCTTCCATTCCCCCTGAAGATTATTTCACACCCGAAAATGTAAAACTTGTGGAAGTAGGATCAGATTGAGTTTGGAAGTATCCGATCATCTGGCAATCATAAAAAGTAAATGATTTTCGAGTAGTAAAGCGGGTTGTAAATGTGTCCTTAAAAATTGAAAAGGGCACCCATGCCAAAGATATTGGCCTTGCTCACATCCATCCCTTTCATGTATAACAGCCTTGCCTCCACATTATGGGTTCCTCTTCCGACGGCAAAACGAATACCGATATTACCAACGGGCCCGACAGCATTCATATGAACAGATTGAGTGTAGCCATTACCGTAAATATCCGTCGTATCCTGGTTGTACACACCATAATGATAACCAACACCACCGCCTATATACCAACCAAAACGGCTTTCATTGTCCTTACTGGAGCCGGCCCCCATATTGAAATTAAGGATCAATGGAGCATTGAACATAAATCCGAGCGAATTATCGACCGAATTGCCATTATACGAATTATAGTTGGCGCTATAACTGCCCGATATACCAACGGTCAACGGAATGCCCACCGATAAGGAGAAATCCTGCTGTTCGATAAAATTAAACCGGGGAGAGTAAGTAAACCCTTCACCGGCAGCGGCATTTCCGTTTTTTTCTGTGGTTACAAAAAGACTCAGACCGACACCATGCGAAAAACTCTGAGAGAAAGCAAAGGTCACCGGGAATGATAATACAAGCAGAAGAGCGTATTTCTTCATAAAATAGGTTTAGAGGTTAGTTTAAAAACGGGGTAAATATAGTTACCCCGTTTTATCCCTGCAAACTATTCTTCCCCTTTTTTATAGCTAACGCGAAATACAATCC
>PLXD01000111.1 GCA_003151295.1 Chitinophagaceae bacterium
CAGATGCATTTTTTGAATCCGGGCATCCTGGGGGGACAAGACTTCTTCAGGTCGGAATTCGCCAATCCCATCGATAAGAACGGGGACAAATTGGCGGCGGCCCGGCTGCGGAAATTGGTTTCTCCTTTCCTGCTTCGGAGGACCAAAGAACAGGTTGCCGGCGATCTGCCTGATAAGACGGAGATGATCCTTTGGTGCGATATGGGCGCAGAGCAGCGAAAGATATACGACAGCTTTAAGGATCATTACCGGGAAAGTATACTCGAACGTATCGGGAAAGAGGGTATGGGTCGCAGCAGCATTTTTATCCTGGAGGGCCTCACTAAGTTGAGGCAGATCTGCGATAGCCCGGCTCTTTTGAAGGAGAGGCTTGAGCCTGGTGCCGGAGATGGCANNAAGCTCGACGAGCTGATCCGGGAGATCGAAGAGAATACGGGAGACCATAAGGCCCTGGTGTTCTCTCAATTTACTTCGATGCTGAAGTTGATCCGGGAGGAGTTGGAGCAGCGCGGAATCCCATACCTATATTTGGACGGCAGTGTAAGTGCGACGGGACGTAAACAATCGGTGGGGCAATTCCAGGAGGAGGAGGGTATCCGGGTATTCCTGATCAGCCTGAAGGCGGGCGNNGGATACGGTCGAAGAGAAGATCCTGCAGTTGCAGGAAAGGAAAAAGAGTCTGGCAGCCGATCTGATCAGCGACGAGGCGGGGTTTGTGAAAAAGTTGACGCCGGAGGATATCGGGTATTTGTTTAGTTAAGGGGATATTTGTTTAGTTAAGGGACCGTCCTTTTGCTTTTCCGACAGATCTATGGTTATGGTAGTTTTGATTTTATTAAAGACATTTGTATTAAACAATTCGTATGAATTGGACAAGATTTCCCCGGATCCTTCTCGATGTTGCCGATAAATACTACTTGTTAGCGGGGATGGCATTTGTGCTATTCTATGTGATTTTAAGAAAAAGGACCACCTGGAAAAAAATTCAGCCGAAATTTCCGCAGAGAAAGGATTATCGGCGGGAAATATTTTTTTCCACCCTTTCAGTACTCATTTTTTCCTTACCGCCCCTGCTGATCCTGCAAAGCAATGCGATCAGGCCTCATTCGACTTTTTATCCGGCTATTTCCCGATATGGGTGGGTTTATTTTTTCCTTGCTTTTCCCCTGATGCTGTTGATCCACGATGCTTATTTTTATTGGATGCACCGGTTCATACATCATCCCCGGCTGTTTAAACTGTTTCACCTGGTGCATCATAGATCCACGAATCCATCCCCCTGGGCGGCCTATGCTTTTCATCCATTTGAAGCCTTGCTGGAATCCATGGTGTTTGTGATCTTCCTGTTCACCATTCCCATAAACGGATGGCATTTGCGCGTTTTCTTTGTGATCAGCCTTACGTACAACGTATATGGACATTTGGGCTTCGAATTATATCCCGCCGGCTTCCACAAGCATTGGTTAGGTAAATGGCTTAATACTTCCGTGAGTCATAATATGCATCACCNNGCTATTTTACGGGTAATTATGGTTTATACTTTCTATTTTGGGATCGGATGATGGGAACTTTGCGTAAAGATTATGGCGATGCTTACCAGGAAGTAACGGGGAGGGGAAAAGAAATCATTTAAAATAGTTTCCTGCATGAAATTTTTTTACGGGAATGAGAATACAATCGGGTATAAGTATAAAGTAGGGTATCTTCTCGAAGTCGGGTATGCTCATAAAATAAGGTCGATACTTACCATTTTTAGTTTTACGGTGCTGATGAGTCAGGGGGCGGAGGCGCAGCAAGAAACAGCAAAAGTACAATGGATCAGGCCCGATAACGCGCGGGATCCCGCGGTATGGGGTATCCGGAATGGAATTGTGGTTGGTATATGGCCTGCTCAAATAGAAAAGGGGCGGCCGGGCCTCGATGGAGGTCCGAGGGGGCTGCTGCGAATCGGGTATGAGTGTATGGGAGTGGTCTATCATATCAACTATATAGCGGTGGAGCCCGTGGTGGACGGGGATATGGAGTTTAGCGAAGTCTCTCCTTCGCAGGTGGATGGCAAATGGGGTAAGTTTTTTTGGGCTTCCGATACATCGGTCGCGGGTAGTTTTTCTTCTTCGGCTTCCACGCGCGGTAGGATCACGCATCCTGATCCTCAGCATCCGGAGACCGAGGAACTCTCGCTTTATATCTTTATGGAGAAATTTTTAAACGGCGCACATCCGTATTTAAGGCTGAGTATCCGAAGCGATAATCCCGGCGAGCTATGCCTGGAGATCTTCAACCAGGGGAACAGTGCGGTCATGCAGCGTTGTGCGCTTACCGCCACCATGGGAAATTATTCGAGGCTGCGGTTATTATACCTGAAAGACCGGGTGGTCGATTCCCGGAAGCTGTTTTCAGGATATGACGATATCGAATTTGCGGAAAAAGAATCGTATCCATCCTCTCAGATGCTTCGCAATAAGCGGGGAGATTTTATGGTCATTGCCGAATCGAGCGAGCCTTTTTCCGAGTTGGCGGCCTGGCCACGGGAGCCCGCTTACCTGGCGAACTGGGCCTGGCGTTACCGCCCCTTTTATAAGCTTACGCAATATTGGCGTAAAGAATTGTCGGGATCGGATTCGTCGCTACTGGTGCGGGTCAATGGGAGAGCGAAATATTGGAGCGGGGGAAGCGAGGATAAGACCAGATATATAAACATACCTGGCGGCCCTGCTTTTGAAAATTTCGAACTGAGGGAAAATTATCATGCAGGTCAGAAATTCTACTTCGGCCTGACGCGAAAGACGGCGAAGGAATTGATTGGCGGGTTATGACCCGGATTGGATTATTTCAAACTAAAAATGCATGATCGAAGTATGAAAGGACTAAAGTATGCCTACGAAAACCGTTCGCTCGAAAACATGAACAGAGAAAAATGGAAAGATATCGTCAATCTGGAAGGGTATTTTATGATTTCGAATTTTGGCCGTGTAAAAAGACAGGAATACGAGCTGGAATTCACTGATGGCAGGATATTTATGGCAAGCAAATTTCCCGGTACGATATAAAAGGCAAAAAAATTGAAACTTATCCCTCTGTTCCGAAAGCGGAAATGGCCAGGATTATTTTTTAAGCTAAAATATTTTCTATTTCTTTTGCAATGCTCTGCAGCAATAGAGTATCTATCTTTTTAGTTTCTTTTTCAGGCGGTATGACAGCCCGATATTGTCCTTCTTCATCCCTCTCAAAAATCACCTCTATTCCTTCGACGCTGACATGGAAGCGGTGAGTATATCCGAGGACTTGAAGGATAGCCGTAAAGCCCTGCTCTGCGCCTTTATAAGTTATGGTAATAATGAACGGTTCATCCATACTATTCTGATTTTTTTTAGATGCCGTGGGACTGCTTATTCTAATGACTATCCCAGCTTTACGGCTATTCCGGCTCTTTCGGCGTACCGGCTGTTAAAGGGTCTATCGGTGCAGCCCGATCTTCCGGATCTATGGGTTCTTCCGTTTCTTCGAGTTTGATACCCCTTTTCGTGAAACTGATCTTCCGCTGCTTGTACAGGCTTCCGGTAGTCATTTTAAAGGTCTTCTTGCTCATGCCGAAAAAGGAGTAGATCTCTTCCGGGTCGGATTTGTCATGGTAGGGCAGGTATCCGTCATTCTCCTTTAATAAGCGCAATACTTTTTCCGTGGCGTCCTCCACGCGCTCATAGCCGGGGCGGCCGGCCACCACATCGATGCGCATATCGTCCGGATCTTCGGCGGGGCCGGGGTAGATCTTTTTGATGAAGCCGGGAAAGCGGTCGCCGGGTTCAATGTCCCGGTATATCTCGTTGAAATGCAGGACCCCGGTATGTTGGTTATTGATGATCACCAAATACCCGATATCGGTCCGGCGATATACCGTGAGGTCTACCAGGTCCTTCTCTTTAACTGTCGGCGCTGTATTGCTTAGAAGAGGCTCGATCTTCTCTGTGGCGGCAAGGCGGCCCGTCTGTTCATCCAGATATATTTTCACCAGGTAATCGCCGTTGAGACGCATGCCGGTCAATTGTTTGGACTTCGGTACGAAGATATCCTTCATCAGTCCCCAGTCCATGAAAGCTCCCTGGGGCGTAACGTTCACGACTCGCAGCTTCACGATATCCCCTAAGACGCCCAATGGTTGCTGGGTAGTGGCGATCAGCCTGTCCTCGCCGTCATGGTAGAGAAATACTTTTAACCGGTCTCCTTTTTTGGCTCCTTCGGGGACGAAGCGTTTGGGCAACAGGATCCCTTCCCTGCCGTCATCCAGGATGAGGCCAAAGGCAAGTTCCTTGCTAACTGTCAACTCATTATACTGGCCGATCTGTATCATGGAGGGGGTGTTATTTGGAATGCAAACCGGGGTATTTGAAGTTATCCGAAATACTCCGATATTCCGGTAAAGGTAGGACAATTGGCCGCTAAAGTTTGCCATGTTATCGGCATGCATTAGTTTCACGCTCATGTCGAAAAATCGGTACTTTCTCATTTTGTTGACGGCAGGCGTATGGCTGGGTTGTAAGGAGCCGGCTAGGCCCATTGAATCGGCCGGTAAAGGAGGGGAAAAGATCTTTCGCAGCGGGAACGCTAAGAGGACCAGCATTCAGTTGCCTGACGGTACGCAGGTGTTAATGAATGCCGGTGGGGTCCTACACCTTGCTGCCGGATTTGGCAAGACGGACAGAGACCTGGTCCTCGAAGGGGAAGCCCTGTTCACCGTCAGTCCCGGGGCTGGCAGCCCCTTTGTGGTCCATACAAAAGCGCTGGTGACGACCATTCCGGGTAGCAGTTCCACGGGCGCTGTCTTTAAGGTCGATGGGCATCCGGATAGCCCGGGAGAAGAAGTAGACCTTTTAAGCGGTGGGCTGATCGTTAGGAAGTCCTATCATTCCACAACGGATAACGAGCCGGAGACCCTCGGGCCGGGAGAAATGGTCATGGTCAATACCGATATCGACCTGATGGAGAAAGAAAAATTCGATACCGCCGAACTGAAGACCTGGATGAATGTACAATGAAGGATGTGTGCAATGAGGGATAGTTATCATTCTATGAATTTTCATGGGGGGTACAGGATCGTGATTCATTTATCAAATATTAATATTTAATCATCTCTATCGACATGAACAAGACAATTCTTGCCTATTGGTTTTTTCTCGCTATGCTGTTGCCTTTTGTATGTTTTTCCCAGGACCGGGAGGACGCAGATCCATTGCCTCACCTGATCAGGGGGCCATATCTGCAGGTAGCTTCATCCAATAGTATCATGATCCGCTGGAGAACCGACGGATCTGCCAGGAGCCGGGTACGGTTTGGCGATGAAGCCGGCCGGTTGGATCATACCGTAGACGATTCAGCGCTGGTGACGGAACATAAAGTGACGCTCCGCGGGCTCCATCCAGATACCAAATATTACTATTGCATTGGCGGATTGACGGACACGCTGCAGGGAGATGGCTCCGATTATTTTCATACACTGCCCGTGGCCGGAACGGCGGGGCACTATCGTATAGGGGTGTTCGGCGATTGCGGGAATAATTCCGTCAATCAGAAGGAATCGAGGGACCGGTTCCTCAAATACCTTGGCGGTAATTATCTGAATGCCTGGATACTGCTGGGTGATAATGCCTATGGACATGGCGCAGATGCTGAATTCCAGGCGAAGTTCTTTAATATTTATAAAGACAATCTCCTGAAGGAATACCCGCTTTTCCCATCTCCGGGCAACCATGATTACAATGATCGGGAGGCTTCTTCGGAAGTAGCGCAGAATACCCATGAAATCGCTTATTACCAGAATTTTTCGATGCCTTTTCTCGGAGAGGCGGGAGGAACCCCTTCGGGAACACCGGCTTTCTATTCTTACGATATAGGCAATATCCATTTTCTTTCCCTCGATTCTTATGGTAGAGAGGAGAATCAATACCGGTTGTATGACACGACCGGTCCCCAGGTGCAATGGGTAAAAAAAGACCTGGAAGCCAATAAGAACAAGGGCTGGGTCATCGCGTACTGGCATCATCCACCCTATACCATGGGCTCGCACAATTCCGATGAGGTGGAGGAACTGATCAAGATCCGGGAGAATTTCATCCGGATCCTCGAGCGTGAGGGTGTCGACCTGGTACTCTGCGGTCACAGTCATGATTATGAACGATCCAGGCTGATGATGGGGCATTATGGGATGGAAGCGAGCTTCCGCCCTGCCGAGCATAATGTCAGCAATTCTTCGGGGCTGTATGACGGGAGCGA